>CAIXOZ010000058.1 GCA_903921295.1 uncultured cyanobacterium
AACATGGCGATCGAGGGCGGTGCCCGCTGTGGCTACGTCAATCCGGATGCGGTGACCTTCGACTACCTGCGCGGGCGTCCCCACGCCCCGTCCGGTGCGGCCTGGGATCAGGCCGTGGCCTGGTGGAGCAGCCTGGCCAGTGGCCCTGATGCCGTGTTCGACGATGCGGTGCATTTCGATGCCACCACGATCGCGCCGACGATCACCTGGGGGATCACGCCTGGCCAGGGCATCGGCGTGGATGAAACCGTTCCCACCCTCGAGCAGACCGAACCGGACGAGCGCCCGATCGCCGAGGAGGCCTACCGCTACATGGATCTGCAGCCGGGGATGCCGATCTCCGGCACCCCGGTCGATGTCTGTTTCATCGGCAGCTGCACCAACGGACGACTCAGTGACCTGCAGGCGGCGGCGGCGGTGGCGCGTGGACGGCGGGTGGCCGAGGGCATCAAGGCGTTCGTGGTGCCGGGATCCGAACAGGTGGCAGCCGCTGCCGAAGCCGAAGGGCTCGATCGCATCTTTCTGGAGGCGGGCTTCGAGTGGCGGCAGCCCGGCTGTTCGATGTGCCTGGCGATGAATCCTGATCGCCTGGAGGGCCGTCAGATCAGTGCCAGCTCCAGCAACCGCAACTTCAAGGGCCGTCAGGGTTCCGCCAGTGGCCGCACGCTGCTGATGAGTCCGGCGATGGTGGCGGCAGCGGCCATTCACGGTCGGGTCACCGATGTGCGCGAGCTTCTGAATTCCGTCTGAGACCCTCGCGCCCCGCAACCGCACCGGCTCCCGAGCCGGTGCGTCCCTTCCCCTGTCCCGTTTCTCCCCCTCCGACGTCGTGGTCCTCTCGGCTCCGTCCAGCAGCTCGCCGTTCCCTTCCGGAGCGATCACCGCGGTCAGCGGCACCACCGTCGTCGTGCGCGGCGATGACATCGACACCGATCGGATCATCCCGGCCCGTTTCCTCAAGTGCGTCACCTTCGATGCCCTCGGCCCGGCCGCCTTTGCCGACGACCGGGCGGAGCTGGCTCAGGATCCGGCGGGTCCGCATCCCTTTGATCGCCCTGAGCACCAGGGGGCCTCAATCCTGCTGGTGAACCGCAACTTCGGCTGCGGCTCCAGTCGCGAGCATGCGCCCCAGGCCCTGATGCGCTGGGGCATCCGCGCGGTGGTGGGCGAGAGTTTCGCCGAGATCTTCCACGGCAACTGTCTGGCCCTCGGCATCCCTTGCCTGATCGCCGCTCACGACACCATGCGCGATCTGCAGACTTCGGTGCCGCCGTCGGCGGTCTGTCGACTCGATTTTGAGCGGCTGCAGTTCCTGGTGCCCCTGGCCGAGGGTGAGCGTTGCTGGAGCCTGGAGCTTCCTGAGGGGCCGCGCTCGATGTTCCTCAGTGGTCAGTGGGATGCCACCGGCCAGCTGCTGGCCCAGGATCAGGCCCTGAAGGAGACGGCGGCCCGGCTGCCCTACCTCAGCGGCTTCGTCGCCTGATCCGCAGGGCTCACAGGCCCGGTGCTGACGCCGCTGTCCGGCGCGTCAACGCCGCCGGTTCAGAGCAGGCGTCGGGCCGGTGACGTGAGTGTGTTCGGTTGGTAAGGAACGAACGGCAGCCCGGGACCCTGGAAGTTGAAGTCGTTCAGCTTGATGCGCAGCCCCCCGAGCTGCTCATAGGGGCTGTAATAGATCCCGATTTCGTAGGCGCGCTGCTGCCAACGCAGTTCGACATAGGAGTTGGTGATGCCGCCATAGCTGGTGGAAGTGGGATCGATGTTGATGCCGACGCCGCCACTGAATACCAGAGGACCGGCGATCTGCTGGGTGAGGCCGAAGTTGAGGGTTCCCAGGTCCACGGCTCTGTCGAAGCCCAGGGGGCTGATGCCCTGGCGGAAGGTCCCGCCGCCGGTGATCGTCAGTTGGGTGTAGTCGAAGAAGGGTTTCTGGAAATGGCCCAGCGTCAGGGTTGGTCCACCGCTGAGGGAGAGGGTGTTCTGGTAAGCACCGTTGCCGTAAACCGCCAGGGTGCCGGTGATGTTGGCGGCCAGGCTCAAGCCGGGTCGGATAGGAATCGGTGAGTGGCGATAGGCCTGATCGCGGGTCAACGGCAGCGCTTTACCGGTCCAGAGTGGCAGGCTCGCGTTCAGGGAGCCGATCACATTGGTGCGCCAGGTGGTGGCCAGATCGGTGGGGGTGTTGGTGGCTGAGTAGGCGGTGGCCTGGTAGCGACCGCTGCCGATCTTCCAGAAGAAGTTGCTGTTCAGGGATCCCCAGTTCGGCAGGCTGCCGGTGTCCTCGAGCGATACGCCATAGGCGGCGTAGACATCCTGTTCGCCCAGGGTGCCGTTCCAGGTGCGGTAGCGATAGGCCCCGAACAGTCGCAGCGTGCTGTCGCCTAGAACCGGCAGATGCACGGTTCGGCTGAGGTCGGCCCAGCTGCGCGTCCCAGCCGCGAGAAGCGCGGGGTTGAGGGTCGAGACATCGGCGGTGCCATTGAACTGAAAACCAGCCACCGGCACGCTCAGGTTGGCGAGCAGGCCGAAGAGATCCCCGGCCGTGTTCCGCTGGGTCACCGTCGGGGCATCCGCCGGTTGTCCAGGCAGGGGATAACTGTTCGTCGAGCCGTTGAGCGCCCGCTGAATCAGCAGCTGCGGTTGCAGATCCAGGCGGCCGGTGCGCCCGAAGCGGATGACCGGGGCCTGGTAGCCGAGATAGGCGCCATTGCGGTCGCGGCTGTCGACGTTCAGGGCCCAGCGGCTGCCCACCTCCTGACGCAGGGTGGTCCGGCTGACCACCGGGATCGTCAGTCGTTCATCCAGGACCAGCTGGTTGGCCTGGGCCCGGATCTGCGTCTTGCCTTTGGCGACCTGGGTGATGGTGACTCCATCGGCGTCCATCCAGGTCTGAGCCGGTGTGAATGGGTCGTTGGTCAGCGCGGCGCGATCGGCCCGCAGGGCGGTGGGGGTGATCTCCATGCGCCTGGCCTGAATGCGCCAGCGGCTGATCAGGCCTTGCACCAGGCTCTGGTTGCTGACGGTGCTCAACGACTTGAGCTGATCAGGACGCACCTGACCGAAGGTGTTGACCGTGTCGGGCGTATAGGTCTGCTGGGTGAAGCCGATTCTCTGCTCCGAGGAGAAGCTCTGTTGGAAGCGCACATCGCTGACGCGCTGATCGAGGCGATCCACCGCCTCGGCCCGTTCCTGTTCCATGCGTCGGGCCTGCTGCCAGAGCGACTCTCCGGCCCTGGCTGCTGTTGGGGGGAGTTCGGCTCCGGTGCTCACGCTGGCCGTGGAGGCGCCGGGGGACTCGCCCATGGCCGTGCCTTCGAGGGCTGCGGCCAGGGTGTCGCGACCTGTGCTGCCGGGCTCCGGTGCTCCCGGACATCCCGGGGCCGGGGGCACCTGCAGGCGGGGCTTCACCGCCTGGGGTTCCCCGAAGCGATGCCGCAGTCCCAGCAGATAGGCGGTGCTGCCATCGCGCACGCCGTTGTAGGTGCCGAAGACGCCGGAGCGCTGGTGCACCCGGCCGACCAGGGACCATTGCGGCGAGACCAGGGCCTCCACCTCCAGGGCGGTGTAGTTGAGGACGCTGGAGTAGTTCTCGCGGAAGGTGCGTTCGTAATTGCTGGTGGAGCTGAGCACGCTCACCCCTTCCACCGCGAAGATGTTCAGCCATGGCTGCAGCCAGAGCCGAACGCCCAGGCCACCGGTGAGTTCCCCGAAGCTCTGCCCCGGGGTGTTGGCATAGGGAACAGCCTGGTTGTAGGGGCCTCCCGCCTGGGTCTGGGCCACATGGCCCAGCAGGTTGGTGTCGAGATCGAGGCTGATGGGCCCGCCATCGAGCAGGCGTCGCTGCAGACCGATGCCGCCGAGGACTTCCGGTCGCCCCTTCCCCTGCAGGCCGAGCGCAGCGCCGGAATCGCTGTCCACCATCTGACCGCCCCAGGCGGTGACCGCCCAGGGGTAGGGATGCCATTGCGGAATCGGTGGCAGCAGCGGTGTGCAGGCCTGGGGCTGGGCTGCCGTCAGCGGGGCGGAAGGTGGGGCCTCGAGGTTGAAATCGCTTTCGCTGCCATCAAGGTCGATCACCCCATAGACGTCCTCGATCGTGCCGACGCCTTCGCTGAGGCTGTACCGGAGGCGGCTGGCCTGCAGATACTGCTGACCGCGCTGAAAACGCAGGCGCCCGGTGGCGAGCAGGGTGCGGCTGTCGGTCTCGAACTCCAGCCGGTCGGCCAGCAGGCGACCACCGGCCAGATAGACCACGACGTTGCCGGTGGCCACGAATCGCTGGGTCTGGGCGTCGTAGTCCTGATGGTTGGCGCTGAGGACGAGCTCCTCGGGCAGGAGGCCAGTGATCGCGGAATCAGGCAGGTCCCGGCCCAGCGGCTGCCGCGACGGCGAGGGCACTTGTGCCGAAAGGGGCTCGTCTGCAGAGACGGCAGAGGGTGCCCCTGGGGTGGCGACAGTGGCGCTGGCGGTCAGCGCCGCAGACGGGTCGGGAGGGAGCGGCTCGTCGCCAGGGGTCTCTGCCTCAGCAGGTGCGGCCAGCAGCAGCATGGCGAACACCGGCGCTGTCAGGGAGGATTGGGTGAGCCAGAGGCTCAACCACCGGAGCTGGGACGACAACCTGGTTCGCAACGGTTGGCTCGTCCCTAGACGACAGTGGCGCAGATCCTGCCACGGAAGTTGGTCCTGGATGTCATGGCAGGGACGGTTGATGCAGCGGGGCTGATCTGGAGCCCGCTGCTCGTTCGCTGCCGTGCTCTCTGAATCGCGTGGCCAGCTGATGCGGAGGTGCGGATCTGGTTCGGCGAAGCAACCTGTTCTCCCGGATACAGCCGGGGCCTTGGCGTTCAACCTGGCAATCGAGGGCTGCTCCGCGCCTGATCAGGCCGGAGCCGATCAGTCTTCGAGATCTTTGCGGCTCGGGGTGCGGCTGGGATCGCTGGCCAGGAAGCCGAAGACGAAGATCCCGATGAAGAAGAAGACGACGGAATAAACCGAGATCTTGAGGGCAAGCATGGACGACCCGGTAGCAGCCGCATCATCCTATGGGTCATCGCAGGCCAGCCAAGATGTCGAAGGCCCCTGAGGCCCTACTTCGCCCGTGGATTGAAACGTTTCAGTCACGTTCGCGGCTGGATCTGCAGTCCCTGTGGTCCTGCCTCCAGCCCGATGGCGACTGGGGCCCGGCCCTCGCTCATCCCTGGGGGGCGCAGCATCGGCCGGATTGGACCGCCCGTGGTCTGGTGATCGTTCCCCGGGGCGGGCAGGAGCGGCGGCTGCGCCTGAGCCTGCGCTGTCCGCCGGCCTGGAGGCAGCGCCATGAACGATCGCCGAGGCCGGCGGCCCGGCTGGTGCTGCTCTGGTGGGCGGATCAGGTGGAGCTTCGCGTCGATGGTGCGGTCGTGCACCGGGGTGATCTGTTCGACAACGCCTGTCGCTGGCGGCTGCCGGAGCCTTGGTGGCAGGGGGCGCCCCTGGCGCTGGAGCTGCGCCTGCGCAGCCCCCTCCATGACGATGCTGCCCTGATTCACAGCCTGGTTGAGCTCGATCCACCAGTGGCGGCGGATCCTGAGGGCCTGGCTCTGGCGACGGGTCTGGGTCTGCTGTTGGAGCGCCTGCTGGCCCAGCCCGACCGCCAGCGTCAGCTGGCTGTTGAAGCCCTGGAGAGCGCCCTCAAGGCCGTCGCGCCCGGGGATGTCGCCGGCGTGCGCGCCAGCCTGACTGTCCTGGAGCGGCAGGGACTCCTGCCGGCGGCGGTCGGTCGTTTTCAGGTGCTCGGTCATGCGCACCTCGATCTGGCCTGGCTCTGGCCGGTGGCCGACACCTGGGAGGCGGCCGAACGCACCTTCACCTCGGTGCTGAGTCTGATGGAGCGCTTTGAGGAACTCCATTTCGGCCATTCCACGCCGGCGCTCTACGCCTGGCTCGAGCAATGCCGGCCAGCCCTTTACGCCCGCATTCGCGCCGCGATGCAGGCGGGTCGTTGGGAGCCCCTCGGTGGCCCCTGGGTGGAGAGCGATTGCCTGCTGATCAGCACCCTGTCGTTGCTGCGTCAATTTCAGGAGGGGCAGCACGACAGCCGCCATCGCTTTCCCGAATGGGAGCACCGGTTGGCCTGGCTGCCGGACAGTTTCGGCTTCGGTGCCGGCCTGCCGGCCGTGGCCGCGGCCACCGGGGTGCGCTGGTTCTGCACCCACAAGCTGGCCTGGAACGCCAGCCATCCCTTCCCCCACGCCCTCTTCCGCTGGCGCAGCCGCTGCGGTCAGGAGGTGCTGGCGCTGATGAACGGCCCGATCGGTGTGGCGGGTGATCCTCTGGCGATGGAACGTCATCGTCTGGCCTGGCAGCGCCGTACCGGCCTCGACGAAGCCCTGTGGTTGCCGGGAGTCGGCGACCATGGCGGCGGGCCGACCGCCGAAATGCTGCTGCAGCTGCGCCAGTGGCAGCAGCGCCCGGAGGCGGCGCCGCAACGCCATGGCACCCTCCGGGAGCACCTCGAGCGCCTGGAACCCCAGGCGGATCACTGGCCGGTGTGGCGGGATGAGCTTTATCTGGAGCTCCATCGCGGCTGCGCCACCACCCGGCCCGATCAGAAGCGTCACAACCGCACGCTGGAGCGGTTGCTGCGGGAGGCGGAGCTGGCCAGGGCTCTGCCGGTGCTTGCAGGCGCCTCACCACCGCCGGCGGAGCCGCTGCCCTGGCGGACGCTGTTGTTTCAACAGTTCCACGACATCCTTCCCGGGACCTCGATCCCGGAGGTGTTCGAGCAGGCGGAACCGGAATGGCGTCGGGCCCGTCGTCAGGCTGCACGGGCCAGGGATCAGGCCCTGCAGCATTGGTTCGCGCAGGCGGGCGGTCATCCGCGGCCCGAAGACGGTTGGTGGCTGGTGCAGCTCCAGGCGCTGCGGCGCCCCTCCCCGTGCCTGCGGTTGCCGGCCGGTTCCTGGCGTCTCGGCGATCAGCTGTTGGCCAGCCAGCCCGCCGCCGGCGGCGGGACCTGGGTGCAGCTGCCGGCGCTGAATGGCGTGGCCGCCTGGCCGCTGCACCGATCCGGGTCTCGTTCCCGGTCAGGGCCAGGGCCGGAGAGCGCCCAGCCGGCTGTTGTGGTCGACCCGCTGCAGTGCCGGCCTGAGCCCACACCGGCCGGCCAGGCCTGGCGGTGGAGCAACGGCCAGCTCAGCGCTCTGATCAGCAGCGAGGGGCTTGAGCAGCTCTGGGATGGCGCCGGTGTGCCCCAGCTGGCGGCTCCTCTGGCCGTGGCCCGCTATGCCGATGCCGGTGAGTACTGGGACGCCTGGGATCTGGCTGCCGGCTATCGCGACCATCCCTTGCCGGTGGCCTGGGATGGCCCGATGCAACTGGAGGCCAGTGGACCCTTGCTGCTGCACGCCTGTCGACGGGGAAGGATCGGCTCCAGCCGATTCCGGCTCGATCTGCGCCTACAGGCCGCCAGCCCATGGCTGGAGGTGACCGTGGCGATCGACTGGTGCCAGCGCCATGAACTGTTGCGCCTGGAATGTCCGCTGGCTCAGCGCTCCCTGCGCACCGCCGCCGATACCACCGGGGGGGTGATCGAACGACCGGCCGAGGCGCTGCTGCCGCGGGAGCGCAGCCGCTGGGAGGTGACGGCGATCAGCTGGGTGGCGAGCCAGGCCAGCTGCGGTGGACTGGCGCTGTTGCTCGATGGCCCCCAGGGGGTGAATGGCAGTGAGGACCGCCTCGGGGTTTCGCTGTTGCGGGGGCCGACCTGGCCCGATCCCGGAGCCGACAACGGCTGGCACCGCCTTCGTCTCGCCCTGATGCCCTGTCGCCGTGGTTGGCGCCAGGATCATGTGCGTGCCGCAGCCCAGGCGTTCCGGGAGCCGCTCTGGTGTAGACCGCTGCCGAGGCCCCCGGAGCCGACGATGCCCGTGGCTGAAGCGCGCGGTGGTGACAGCAGCGGCGGGGTGGGAGCGGCCGGTGCGCTGGTGGCATTGCCGGCCCTGCCGCCCGGCGTTCAGTTGTTGCGTCTGGTGGCCGATGGCGCGCCCGGTGTCGTTCGGATCGCCGTTCAGAATCTGACGCCACTGCGCCAGTCGCTCAGCTTCGGTGCCGGCTGGCAGTGGCTGGAACGGCTCGATGGGCTCGATCAGAGCGCTGGGCCAGGGGCCACAACGGCTGATGGGAAGAGTGGGGGGGCGACAGGGCCACAGACGGACCAGGAGCTTCAGCGATCCGGACAGAGCGGCGCTGCGGCCGTGCTGCTGACCCCCTGGCAACTCGGTTTCTGGCGGTTGCGGCGTCAGTCGTCGTGATCGTCGAAGGGATCGGTGAGGCCCTTCGACGGCGGCCCGAAGGCCAGATACACCCCGAAACCGGTGAGGCCGAGCAGAACGGTCAGCACGGCGATCGCCACCGAAAGAGCGGGGGATGGGGAGGTGTCCATGGGGCGGCCGGCAGGGTGAAGGTGGGCGGCGGGCGGGAGTGGTCGTTGACGGCTCAGGCGGCCGTTCCGTCACAACTCTCGACAGCGACGAACGGAGATGCCTCCGAGGCCCTTACAGTAACGAGAGCGATTCCATGCTCGAGAGGATCCGGCTGCCCATGGCTCAACGCACCCGTCTGGGAGATCTGCTCCGCCCGCTGAATTCGGAATACGGCAAAGTCGTGCCTGGCTGGGGGACCACGCCGGTGATGGGCGTGTTCATGGCCCTCTTCCTGGTGTTCCTGCTGGTGATCCTGCAGCTGTACAACAAGTCGCTGATCCTCGAAGGCATCAACGTCAACTGGAACGGTTTCGGCGGTTGATCGCCGGATCCCCTCGGTTCCGCTGCTTGCTTCTGCCATGAACGTCTTTGGAATCGGCCTGCCCGAGCTTGCGGTGATTGCCGCCATCGGGCTCCTGGTCTTCGGTCCCAAGCGTCTGCCGGAGCTTGGCAAGACCCTCGGTCGCACGCTGCGGGGTTTCCAGTCGGCTTCCCAGGAGTTCGAGAAGGAGTTCCGCACGGCGATCGCCCCTGTTGAGGAGGCTGCCAGGGCGACAGTTCTCACTCCGGCGACTGGGATCGAACCGTCTGCTGATCCAGCGGTCTCGGCCGCTGCCCCTGTCTCGGCTGCGGCTGCCCATACGGGCACCAGCACCGACATCGGCTCCGTCTGAGCCTGTTGTCTGTGCAGCCTTGGCTGATCCGGTCCGGCCCTCGCGGGGTCGGGCCGGATTGTCTGTTGGCGGGCTCTCCGCCGTGGCCGGTTGATCGTCGATGCTGGGGCGATGGCCCCGGCCGGTGGCCTGCCCTTCCCCCTGTCTCCTGGCGATGACTCCCGGTGATCTGCAGCTCGTGGTCGGTCTGGGCAATCCAGGCGATCGCTACGAGGGCACCCGTCACAACATCGGCTTCATGGCGCTCGATCGTCAGGTGGCACGGGAGGGGGTCACGTTCCGGTCCCAGCCCAGGCTGCACGGTCTGCTGGCGGAGGTGGGGCAAGGGTCCAGGCGTCTGCGCCTGCTCAAGCCCCAGACCTTCATGAATGACAGCGGCCGTTCGATCCGCGCCGCGCTCGACTGGTTCAACCTTCAGCCAGAGCAATGCCTGGTGCTGGTCGACGACATGGATCTCCCCCTCGGCCGGCTGCGGCTGCGAGCCAGCGGCAGCGCCGGTGGCCACAATGGCCTGCGTTCGACGATCAGCCATCTCGGCACCCAGGCATTCCCTCGCCTGCGCATCGGTATCGGTGCGCCGGCCACGGAGCCCCGGGAGCGACGCGATCGCACCATTTCCCATGTGCTCGGCCGTTTCCGGGCGGAGGATCGCGAGGTGGTCGACGCCGTGCTCGATGAGGTGATCGCAGGATTGGATCTGATGCAGCGCCTCGGGCTGGAGCGAGCCGGTAACCGGCTGAACGCTTTTCAGGCTGCGCTCGCGGCAGGCTGAGCCGGAGCTTCTGATTCATGGCCCGACTGCCTGCCACCACTGCCCAGCTGCGGGTGCTGCACCAGAGCTTCCATGACTGCCTGATGGAAGGGGAGGTGAGTGCGGCTGGTTTTCACTGGACCTTCCGCTGGTTCTTTGATCGCGGCGAGTTGACGGTGGAGCCCTCCCTCGGTCGGGCCCTGATCCAGGACGCTCTGTTCCGTTACCTGGTGCGCGCGGATTACCAGCTGGAGCCAGGGGGCGATTACGTCTTCACCGTGCGCGCCAGGTTCTGACCGAGCCAGCGCTCGAGCAGCAGCTGGGCCACGACATCATCCACATCTCTTGGTGGCAGGCGCATCCCGCGGGGCAGCAGCCGTCGCCAGCCCCTGGGGGGCTCCAGCTCCCAGTAGCGCTGTCGCGCCGCCAGGGTCGTGCCGGCCTCTGCCACGCACACCCAGGCCACCTGTTCACCCAGTCGCTGTCGCCAGGCGGCGCTGCCGGTGCCGTTTCCCAGCACCACCAGCGCCAGATCGCCCGCCTGCAGCCAGTGCTCGATCTGGATCCAGCAGGCTTCCGGCGCCAGAATCACCGCCTCCACCACGGTGCTGCGGGCAGGATCGGTCAGCACCAGTCCACATTTGCTCCGGCCAGGGTCCAGGCCCACCAGGCGTCCCTGGGCAGAGGGGGTGCGGCGGCTGGCGTCGCCCATCGGCGGCATCTCCTCAGGGCTTCGGATGGATCAGTTGCAGCTCGACCACGATCGGATCGGGTGTTTCGGCCGAGCGCAGCGCCACCGCCTCCAGGGCCGCCGCCTGGCCGGCGGGGCGTTCACTGAGCCGACGCACCAGCTGGTTGAAGGCAACGGGGTCGTATTGGAGGCCATCGGTCACGGTGCCCTGGCGCTGGGCCTTGGCATAGGCGGCCGCCAGCAGCAGGTTCAGGCGACGACGCACCTGTTCAGCGCCCCGATCCTCTGGATCGAGGCTGGTGGTGGCCATGACTTCCCCAGCGCTCACCACCTCCCGGTTCGGGCGGATGTCCGGGAAGGCCAGCACCTGTTTCTCTCCCTTGAGCACATTGGCGGCGGAGAGGATGCTCACCACCCAGGAGCCCGGTCGGATCAGCAGTTGCTCCAGCTTGCTGATGTCGCCCCGGGAGACCAGAAGGATCTGCCGGTCGGGAGGCTGACCGGGCAGGACCCTGGCGAACGCCTGACGATTGGCTTGCTGCAGCAGGGCTGTGATCACCTCCCTGGCCTGGTCCGGCCGCTGCAAGCGGACCTTGGCGGTGGCCAGGGCCAGGCCGTTGGTGATCACCACATCGCCGCGTCTGAGTGCGATCAGGTTGTCTTCCAGGGTCTTGAGTTCCTGTTCTCCGGCATTGATCTTCTGCCGCACCACCGCCAGTTCACCCTCGGTGCGGCGGATGTCGGCATCGCGCTGGCGGACATCGCGGCTGAGCCGGTCGCGCTCCTGTTCCAGGCGGCGTCTCTGTTGCTGTAGCGGCTGCAGCTCGCGTCGCAGCGTCTGCGCCCGTTGTTCGGCCCGTCGGGAGGTCTGTTCGGCCTCGTGCAGACCGGCGAGGGCCAGTCTCCGCCCGTTGTCGGCCTGCTGGAGGGCGGCCTGCTGCTGGCTCAGCTTCGAGCGGCTGTCCCGCAGGCTCTGCTCCAGACGTTCCAGTTCGAACAGGCCGGTGCGCAGCCGTTCACTCACCAGCAGCATCAACCCCAGAGAGAGGGCGCTGATCAGGCTGCCGGTGAGCACCGTGATCACCACGGCCGTACGACGGGGGCGCAGGTTGAACAGGCTGAGGCGCGCTTTCCCGACCCGACTGCCCAGCCGATCGCCGAGGGTCGAGAGGACGCCCCCGAGGGTGAGGAGCGCCACGATCAGCAACCAACCGGACACGGCCTACCGCGAGGTCCTCCAGTATCGGCCCGGCCTTTCAGCTGAAGCGCTTCGACAGGGCGATCGGGTCAAAGACAGTGATCTTCTTGCGATCGATCTGCACCAGCCCGGCGATGCGCAGATCACCAAGCAGACGGGTGATCGTCACCCGGGTGGAACCGATGGCTTCGGCGATCGCCTGATGGGACAGGCGCAGATCGATCGTGATTCCTTCAGTGCCCGGCACCCCGAAATCGCGGCAGAGCACGAGCAGGAAGCTGACGAGCCGGGAGGACATGTCCCGGTGGGTCAGGGTCTCGATCATCGTTTCGGTCTGGAGGATGCGCGAGGAGAGACCCTGCAGCATCAACAGACCGACGGAGGCATCCTGTTCGATCGCCCGGCGCACGGAGGCAGCGGGCGCTGTCACCATCTCGACGCGGGTGAAGGCAATCGCGTGATAGAAGCGATCAGAGCGTTGGCCGGTGAGCAGGGACAACACACCGAAGAGGCTGTTCTCCCGCAGGAGCGCCACCGTGATCTCCTCGCCGGATTCGTAGACCCGGGACAGGCGAACGGCTCCGCGCCTCAGCAGATAGACGCGCTCCGCAGGATCACCGGGGAAGAAGATCGTCTTGCCGCGCTCCACGGTTTCGACACTGCTGCCGGCAAGGCCGCGGATCACATCGAGCAGTGTTGCCGAGGCCGGAGTCGACGCAGCAGGGGAGAGTGTGGACACCCCAAGGCTGGACGACGGGGTGTAGCGAGTGAAGCCGCCGGAGGCGCTGACCATGGGGCCGGGGCAGTTGAGTGGAACCTAAGGAGCCGGATGGGGTTCCCTTGTAGCAATCATGACGATTCCCTGGCTTGCATCAGCGCCAGGCGCTGCTGCTCCTGCAGCGCCTGGATCGCCGGCTCGGCCAGATCGAGCAATCCATTGAGGCGTTGGCGACTGAAGGGAGCGCCTTCGGCTGTGCCCTGGAGCTCGAGCAACTGGCCCTGGCCGTTCATCACCACATTCAGATCCACCGCCGCTCGGCTGTCTTCGCTGTAGTCGAGATCCAGCAGGGCCCGATCGTCGATCAGGCCCACCGAAACCGCCGCCACCTGCCCCACCAGCGGCGACTGGTTGATCACCCCGCGTGTTTCAAGGCGGCGCAGGGCGAGGGCCAGGGCCGCCCAGGCGCCGGTGATGGAGGCCGTGCGGGTGCCGGCATCCGCCTGCAGCACATCGCAGTCGACCAGGAGCGTCCGCTCCCCAAGGGCTTCCATCGACAGGCAGGCGCGCAGGCTTCGTCCGATCAGACGCTGGATTTCCTGGGTGCGCCCCGAGAGTTTCATCAGCTCCCGGCCCTGGCGGCTGGGGGTGGAGGCGGGCAGCAGTCGGTATTCGGCACTCAGCCAGCCCTTGCCCGATCCGGTGCGCCAGCGGGGCACACCCTCCTCCAGGCAGACGCTGCACAACACCCGCGTGGAGCCCGCCTCGATCGTCACCGAGCTGAGGGCGAACCCCATCGGATCCCAGTGGAAGCGCACCGGCCGCAGCTGATCGGCCTGCCGACCGTCCCGGCGGCGCCTGTGGCCGGTGCTTGCCCCCGGTGTGGTGCTGTCAGGGGGTGAGGCCTCGGAGATGCCACGGCTCTGGGCATCGGAGATGCCACCGGTTGAACTGGCGGGAGCGGCCATGGACACCAGGGTGGCAGGGATTCTGATCGTAGGCGCTGCAGGCTGCCCTCCACCATCGATGGTGTCTGGTGGTTGATTGGCGCCGTTTGACCGCTACATTCAGGTTCCCAGGGTGCGGCCTCCCGGATCACCGGCTGGGGCTCTGCCCACTCACCAGCCCCCATGACGGCCAGCCTTCACAACCATCGGCACCTGCAGCGGGTCACACCAGCGGTGGTGCCTCCGAGGCCGTTGACAGCGGCGGCCCCGAGGCCGTTGCGGCTCACGCCCCAGCCCGACGGCCTGCTGCAGATCCATACCGCACCTTTCCGGGGCAGCTTCAGCAGTGTGTTCAGTCAGGCTCTGCGTTCGGCCGGCCTCGGCAGCCGTGTGCTGATCACCCAGTTCCTCAAGGGCGGCGTCGATCAGGGGGTCGAGCGCAGCCTCTGGCTCTGTGGTCGTCTGCAGTGGATGCGTCCGGCCGTACCCGCCACCCTGGCCGAACCCCCGGTCTCTGAGGAGGATGCCCAGGCGGTTCAGGCGGTCTGGGAGGCGACCCGCGAGCGTCTGCTCAATGGCAGCCTCGATCTGGTGGTGCTGGATGAGCTCGGCCTGGCGCTGGAGCTCGGCTATCTCGAGGCCGATGACGTGCTCAGCACCCTTGAGCAGCGTCCCGCACACCTGGATGTCATTCTGACCGGACCCTCCATGCCGCCGGCCCTGCTGGCCATGGCCGATCAGCTCACCCAGCTGCGGCGCTGCGCTTAGGTCTTCCCCATGCTCAAGAACGACCGCTGGATCAATGCCCAGGCCGTCGCCGGCATGATCGAGCCGTTCCAGGCCACCCTGGTGCGTCATCTTGATCCCGATGCCCGCACCTCGCCGGTGCTCAGCTACGGCTGTTCGTCCTATGGCTACGACCTGCGTCTGTCGTCGAAGGAGTTTCTGATCTTCCGGCATGTGCCCGGAACGATCATGAATCCGAAGCGCTTCAATCCGGCCAACCTGGAGCCGGTGGAGCTCCATCATGACGACGATGGCGACTATTTCATCCTTCCTGCCCATTCCTATGGGCTCGGAGTGGCGCTCGAGCGGTTGCGGGTGCCCGCCAACATCACGGTGATCTGCATCGGCAAGAGCACTTACGCCCGGCTTGGCATCATCGTCAATACAACGCCGGCCGAGGCCAGCTGGGAAGGTCATCTCACCCTGGAATTCAGTAATTCCTCCGGTGCTGATTGCCGGATCTATGCCAATGAAGGCATCTGCCAGCTGCTGTTCTTTGAGGGTGATCCCTGCGATACCACCTACCAGGATCGAGCCGGAAAGTATCAGGATCAGCCTGAGCGCGTCACTCTGGCCCGCGTCTGACCACGGTTGTCAGCGGTGCCTGGGTGAAACCGTGCCAGCATCGATGGATCCGGAGCGGTGCTGAGGAGGCCGGGTGAGGCCTTCGGGACTCAGCCGCGGCATTCAGCCACTCCCCGGCTGCAGGAGCAAGCCCGATCAGGGGGCCAGCCTGGCCTTGTGCAGCCGCGATTTTTCGTACCACTCGGCGAATTCCGGCGCCCACGTCTGGAAATGGGGCCACATCAGATCGCAGAGGTGACGGATCTCCTCCTGGGCATCGAGCTTGGCCCGCAGATCCATGAAGTGCAGGAACGCCCGCAGGCTGAAGCTGACGACGAAGTGCTGGCGGTAGTCGAAGGGCAGGATGCCGCGGGCATGTTCCTCGGAAAAGCCCGCCTCGAGCAGGGTCCGGTAGCGCTCCGCGGCCAGTCGGCAGAGCTCAAGGTCCTGCTGGCGCAGCGCTTCGCTGTAGTGGTACTTCTTGCCCT
>CAIXOZ010000059.1 GCA_903921295.1 uncultured cyanobacterium
ATCGGCTCCGCCTTCCCCGATGACGCCTACGACGACGTTTCGATGGATGTGCGCGGTCTCCATCTGCTATCCGGTCTGCCGCGCACGATCAATGTCCGATCGGGTGACATCCGCGAAGCGATGGTGGAGCCGCTCAACGTGATCGTGGAAGCCGTGAAGCGCACGCTCGAGCGCACCCCGCCCGAGCTGGCGGCCGACATCGTTGATCGCGGCATCATGCTCGCCGGCGGCGGTGCCCTCGTGCGCGGGATCAGTGACCTGATCAGTGATCAGACGGGGATTCTGGTGCATGTCGCTGAAGATCCCCTGCTCTGCGTCGTCAACGGATGCGGCATGGTCCTGGAGGACTACAAGCGGCTTCAGCGCGTGCTCGACACCCCTGACTTCTCCCGAAGCATCGGTTGATCACGATGCGCCTCGGACCCTGGCCTCGAGGATCTCTGCAGTCGGTTCGCTCCCAGGCTCTCCCCTGGATCGTCCTGCTGCTTGTGCTCGGGCTGGTGCGTCTGAGCAAGGGCGCCGCGTTCGCTGACCTTTATGCCCTGATCAGTCGTCCGTTCTGGCCGGGATCGGCCCAGAGCGAATGGCTGCGCTCCTCCCAGCGTCTTGCTTCCGATCTGCGTCTGACGCAGCTCCGTGAGGACAACGCCCGCCTGCGGGCTCTGATGGAGCTCAATCAGAGCCATGGCGCCGCCACTCCGGCGGCCGTGATCTCCCGGGAGGCCAATGGCTGGTGGCAGCAGCTGCTCCTGAACAAGGGGTCCCTCGACGGCGTCCGGCTCGGCGATGCGGTGCAGGGACCCGGCGGCCTGGTCGGTCTGGTCGATCAGCTCTCCGGCAGAACCGCCACCGTCGCCCTGCTCACCGATCCCTCCAGCCGGATCGGGGTCTGGGTGGTGCGCACACGCCAGCACGGCCTGCTGCATGGCATCGGCACCAGCCGACCGGTGCTGCGTTTTGTCGACAAGGATCCTCTGGTCCGTCCCGGCGATGTGGTGCTCACCTCCCCGGCGAGCACCCTCGTGCCCCCGAATCTGCCCGTCGGCGTCGTGCAGTCGGTGGATCAGCGGGCCAACCCGACTCCAGAGGCGGTGGTACAGCTGAGCGCCCAGGCCGACGCGATCGACTGGGTCGAGATTCTGAGTCGGTCGTCCCGATGAACCGTCTCATCCGTCAGCCCCTGGGCCTGGCCAGCCTGCTGGTGCCCCCGCTGCTCACGTTGGCGGCTCCCCCCTGGTTGAGCATCGGCGGTGTCGGGCCCAGCTGGGGTGTGCTCTGGTTGCTGCCCTGGGCGCTGGTTGATGGACCCCTTTCCGGTGCCCTGGCGGGGCTGGCGGTTGGCCTGCTGCTCGATGGTCTGCACCCTGGCCTGGTCAGCGAGCTGCCTGTGCTGGTGCTGCTCGGCTGGTGGTGGGGCCAACTGGGTCGGCGTTTTCCACAGTTTGAGCGCAGTTTCAGCCTCGGCCTTCTGGCGATGCTGGGCGCGCTCCTGCTCGGCCTGAGCCTGTTGGTTCAGTTCGCCCTGGCCCATGCCGCCGGGCTGGATCAGGGCCTGGGTGGCCCCGTCGGGGGCCTCCCCCACCGGGGTTGGGCTCCGCCGGTGATCGCCCTGGCGGGACTGCAGATTCTTGCGGCCCAGAGCCTGATCACCGGCCTGCTCGCCCCGATCCTCTGCTCGCTGCAGGTGCTGTTATGGCGTCGTCAGAGGACCCGGCAGCGATGAGACGCCTCCTGGACTCCTTCCGGTTCCTTCGGCGCCCCGCTGCCGCCGCTCCGAGGCGCTGGCCCTGGGCTGTTCTCCTGGCGGTCGGGCTGGGGTCGGTCTCGGCGGTGTCGTTCGCCCCCTGGCTGCGGCACGCCAGCACGCCAGCGCCGCCGGTGCGGCAGCTGCAGTTCTGGACCCTCGAGCTCTCGCCGCGCTTCGACGGCTACATGCGCGCCGCGATCACCGCCTGGGAGCGTCAGCACCCGGGCGTCACGGTGCGTTGGACGGATCTGCCCTGGGGATCGGTGGAACGCAAGCTGCTGGCGGCGGTCTACGCGCGCACGGCCCCTGACCTGGTCAACCTCAACCCCCTGTTCGGAGCCAATCTGGCCAGCAAGGGAGGACTGCTGCCCCTGGATCCGTTGCTGCCGGCCGGCAGCGCCAGCACCTACCTTCCCAAGGTCTGGCAGGCCGGCCAGGTGGGGGGGGAGCAGGTGGCGATCCCGTGGTACCTCACGGCCCGGATCAGTCTCGCCAATCAGGACCTGCTGCAGCAGGCCGGCTACACGCGCCCACCGACGCGTTGGGAGGAGGTGCCCGCCTTCGCTGAGGCGGTGAAGCGCCGTACCGGTCGCTATGCCCTCTTTGTCACCGTCGTTCCCGACGACTCGGCGGAGCTGCTGGAGTCGATGGTGCAGATGGGGGTGGTGCTGGTGGATGACCGCCATCGTGCCGCCTTCGACACGCCGGCCGGTCGACGCGCCTTCGCCTTCTGGACCGATCTCTACCGCCGCGGCCTGCTCCCCAGGGAGGTGGTCAGCCAGGGGTATCGCCGCGCCGTGGAGCTTTATCAAGGCGGTGATCTGGCCCTGCTGTCCACCGGGCCTGAGTTCCTGCGGGCGATTCAGACCAACGCCCCCAGGGTGGCGGCGCGGACGGCACCATATCCGCCGATCACCGGCCCCGGTGGGCAGACCAATGTGGCCGTGATGAACCTCTCGATCCCCCGGCAGAGCCGGATGGCTCCGGAGGCCCTCAGCCTGGCCCTGTTCCTCACCAACCCCAGCAACCAGCAGCGTTTCGCTGAACAGGCGCGGGTGCTGCCCTCGGCCAACGTTGCGCTGGGGGCGATCCAGCGGCAGCTCGAGCAGGACCGCCCGCCCGCAGCGCCCGAGCGGATGGTGCGCGAGGCACGGCTGCTCTCGACCCGCTCCCTGGCTGGCGCCGAGGTGCTGGTGCCCGCCAGCCCTGGGGTGAAGCGGCTGCAGGCGATCCTCTACACCCAGTTGCAGCGGGCGATGCTGGGCCAGGTGAGCAGCGACGAGGCGTTGGCGACAGCCGCTTTCGACTGGAACCGCTACGCCGAAGCGCGCTGGCCCTAACCGCTTCTGGCTCCGTCTGGGGCGTCGGCAACGGCTGTGTCAGGAATTGAAAATTTCCTTAAGAGTTTGATTTCCGGCCCCGCCGGGCCTGTCTGCGCTGGAGTGGCGGGGGTTTTGACGGCTATGGTTGCGCTTCTTCACGCGGCTGCTGCCCATGCCCCCAGGCGACAGCCATGAGCCGCGCGAGTCGATGCTGGAGCGGATGCAGGAGTCGATGGGCAACGCCCCCACTGAACCTCGGGCCACCCTGCTGGTGGTGGATGACGAGGCTTCCGTGCGTCGCGTGCTGGTGATGCGCCTGCAGTTCGCCGGCTACCGGGTGGTCTGTGCTGAGGATGGCGAGCAGGCTCTGGCCCTGTTCCACCAGGAGCAACCCGATCTGGTGGTGCTCGACGTCATGCTGCCGAAGCTCGATGGCTTCGCCGTCTGTCGCCGGCTGCGGGCGGAGTCGTGCGTGCCGATCATTTTCCTCTCGGCCCTCGATGCGATCGCTGAGCGGGTCGCCGGGCTTGATCTCGGCGCCGACGACTACATCCCGAAGCCCTTCAGCCCCAAGGAGCTTGAGGCCCGCATCGCCACGATCCTGCGGCGGGTCGGCCGCGGCTCCGCGCAGGCGGAACCCCGGGAGGCTC
Source organism: uncultured cyanobacterium (assembly GCA_903921295.1). Classification (GTDB taxonomy): domain Bacteria; phylum Cyanobacteriota; class Cyanobacteriia; order PCC-6307; family Cyanobiaceae; genus CAIXOZ01. The sequence continues at coordinate 3,720 of CAIXOZ010000059.1, forward strand.
CGAGCGGATCCGGCGTTCTTCGGGTCGGCGATCTGGTGGTCGATACCAACCGCCGTCAGGTCACCCGCGATGGTGAGCGCATCGCCCTCACCTATACCGAATTCAGCCTGCTGGAACTGCTGTTCCGCGAGCCGGGTCGGGTGGTGCCCCGCGCCGAGATCCTTGAGCAGCTGTGGGGCTATCCGCCGCGTCGGGCCGCGGACCTGCGGGTCGTGGATGTCTACGTGGCCCGCCTGCGCGGCAAGCTTGAGCCCGATCCCCGCAATCCGGAGCTGATCCTGACGGTGCGTGGCACCGGCTACGC
>CAIXOZ010000060.1 GCA_903921295.1 uncultured cyanobacterium
AGCAGCAGCGCCGAGGCCAGGGCGACGATCGAAACGATGCGCCCCCAGGCCCGCTGCTTCAGTTCGGCGACGGCGCCAACGATGCCCGTGGCCGCCACCGGCAGCACGGCGGCCAGCCCGACCACCAGATTGGCGCTGCGCAGGTGGGGATCCCAGCGCCACCAGGGCAGCAGCAGCACCAGCACCAGCGCCTGGCTGAGCAGGGCCAGCCAGGCCAGGACACGCTGCTGGGCCGGGGGACCGCTGGGGTCTGCCGGCCGCGCGGCGGCAGGCCCTCGAACATCTCCGTCAACCACAGGGGCCATCGGGGGAGCGCTGCCGCAGGGGGAGCGGTGATTCTGGGCGGCCTGCGTCACGCGCGGCTCGCTGATGGCGCAGAAAATCGATCAGCGGCATCGGTCCACAGCGGCGCTGCCAGCCAAGGTCGCCATGGCAGCGCCAGACGGCGATCCAGAGGGGGCCCCGGTGCCACCGGCGCAGGAGCAGCTCACTGCGAAGGCAGGCGCTGGCAACGCGGTCTGGATCCAGGCCTGGATCGATCGGATCGAGAACGGCGGCGTCCTTGAGGCAGGCGAGCAGACGGTCGCCGAGGCTCAGGCAGCTGGCGACCCCATGGGGGGGCTTCGGTGAGGCCAGAACGGTGAGGCGCGCGGCCAGGCTGGCTGGATCGCCATGGGAAGGAAGCCACCAGCGCCATTGGCGACGCCGGCTGGGAGCGCGGAGGATGAGGGTGCCATCGAGACCCACGGCCAGGGGAGAGCAGCTGCCCTGACCAATGCCCGGGCTGTCACCGTTGGGGCGGACTCAGCGAAGGGCCTTAACGCCCCTCCTGGGCGCGGCGCTGGGTCGGTTTCGGTTGCAGCTCGATCGGGGGGGAGCGGCGGGGACGATCGGCGGATGCGCTCGGCGGCACCTCCTCGTCCTCCTGCAGGTGGAGCAGATCCTCGAAGGCCTCGTAGAGGTTGCGCTCGTCGCTCGTGAGGGCCGGGGGGCGGGAGCCCTTCGTGGTTCGACCGGGGCCGGGGTTTCGCCGCGGCTGTCCTGGGGTTGCGGTGCTCTGGGCCGGCCCAGCCCCGGGGAGCTCGGGGCCGCGGGCCGGCCGGCTGGTGCCCGCCTGTTCCAGCTCCCGGAGCCGATCCAGCAGATGGGGCGGAACGGTGCCATCGACACTGGCCTGCATCAGCTCCCGGAAGAGCTGCTCAGGGTCCTGCTCACGCTCGATCGGATGAAGCTTCGGTTCGGGCCGGGTGGAAGCGGCAGGCGGGGCCGGCTTGGGCAGGGGTTGGGGCAACTGGCGGCCGAGCGCCTGGAGCCGCTCGAGGCTGCGGGCGTCAAAGCTCATCGTCAGGGGCAGTTGAGGGTGTCGCGGGTGAGGCGATGGGTGGTCGGATGGCTGCCCGAGGCCACAGCACAGAGGCGTTGGCGGGCATCGGTGCGCAGATCGACATTGGTGAAGTCCGCCCCCTCGATGGTCACGTTCTCAAAGCGGGTGTTGAAGGCGAAGGCGTCTTCAAGCAGGGCGCGGTCAAGGTGGGTACCGTTCAGGACGGCTGAGTCGAGCGTGGCTTCGCGCAGATCGGTGTCGCTGAGGTCGGCATCCTGGAGTTTGGCGCCGAAGAGGCTGGCCAGGCGCAGGTCCGAGCCGCTGAAGTCCGCATCGCGGAGATTCGTGAGGTTGAAGGTCACCCCGCGCAGGTCAGCGCCGTGGAAATCGGCCCCGATCAGCACCTGCTTGGCATAGTCCATGGCCGCCTGGGCCGGCCCGGCCCAGCCGACCAGAACGAGCAGCAGCACTGGCAGCAGCCAGCCGCGGGCAACACGGCTCAGCAGGGAGGCCCCAGGCGGATGCGGGTGGCGCGACACGACGGCGATGCGACTGGTGGAACCCTAGGGATACCGCACGGCCGCCGATGATGCACCCTCCCCATCCGCGCCTGTCGGGAGGTCTGGCGGAGCAGCGGGCCCTGCGACTGCTGAGCGGGCGGGGATGGACGCTGAAGGTGCGCAACTGGCGCTGCCGCTGGGGGGAGCTGGATCTGGTTCTGGCCAAGCCCGGTCGGCTGCTGCTGGTGGAGGTGAAGGGACGGCGACGGTGTGGACCGGATGGCTGGGGGCTGCTGGCGGTGGATGCCGGCAAACGCCAGCGGTTGCTGCGGGCCTGGCACTGCTGGTTGGCGGACCATCCCGAGCTGCAGCTCTGGCCGGTGGAGTGGGTCTGTGCACTGGTGCCCTTGCCGCCGGTGGCGGGTCCGGTGCGCTGGATCCGGATCGATGGATCGCCGGGGAAAACGTGAGCGATCGACGGCCGGGCAATCTGGAGGGAGAACGGCAGATCCATGACCTTCGGTGCCCATCGCGCCCGCAAACGCTTCGGCCAGCACTGGCTCACCGATGCCGGTGTGCTGAACCGGATCGTGGCGGCGGCCGAGCTGGAGCCGGGGGATCGCGTGCTGGAGATCGGGCCTGGCCGCGGAGCCCTGACGGAGCGGCTGCTGACGACAGGAGCAGCGGCGATCACGGCCGTGGAGCTCGATCGCGATCTTGTGGCCGGCCTGCGCCAGCGGTTCGGCGCCGACGAACGCTTCACCCTGGTGGAGGGAGACGCCCTGGCGGTTCCCCTGCCGACCGGGGGCAAGGTGGTG
>CAIXOZ010000061.1 GCA_903921295.1 uncultured cyanobacterium
CCCGCTCGATCGCCTCCAGACGCAGAGACAGATCATCGATATCGCTGCGGACCGCCTCAAAACTGCGGCTGAGCTTCTCGTTGTTCTCCAGGAAACGATCGCTCAGCTGTCGGAGGCTGCGGACGAGGAACTCAACCGTCTCGACCAATCGGTCATCGTCCATGCCCAGCCATGCGGAGAAAGCGCATCAGGCGACGGGAGCGTCAGGTCCACGCGTGGTTGAGAAGCTCACCCTACCGCCCGCCAACCTCTGAAGGGGCGTCACGCCGGCGGGAGCCACACAGCTCTACGGAACGCTCAGACGGGTGGCAACGCCTGCAGGCAGGACCCCTCCCGACCGCCGCTGGCCAAGGACGGCCAGCACTCAGGAGATCAGACCCCAGCGGTAGGCGGCATTCTGGATGAAGAATGCCGACACAGGCACAGCCACCAGAGCACCGAGACCGCAGGTGCAGAGTGCTGTCAACACAACCAGCAACCAGGCCAGGACCTCAACCCCAACAAACGACCATTTGTCAGGATTGCCATAAAGAGAGGCAAAAGAACTCTTGAAGGCTTCGACGATGGGCTCCTCAGTCGTGAAGATCTTGTTGACGTAAATGGGATAGGTCAGGCCGACGACAATTCCGGGCACAAAGCAAAGAGCCGTTCCGACGCCCGTGGCCAGAGCAAACAGCAATCCGGCTCCAAGATGGCGGCCAAAGCGACCAAACAGGATCCGGAAGGCACCACTGGCCGTGACAACCTCGCCCGTGGCAAAATATGTTGCCGGTATGGCGGCAATCATCACCGCAAAGAAGCTGTAAACGATGGAAAGAATAAGATTAGAGCCCTCTCCGATCAGGCGGGCCAACAGCGCGGCCATGACATTGGCCGCCGACGAATCGCCACCACCGGAAACCACCAGCGATCCAAAATAGAAGAAGTAATAGACCACAAAGGTCAGCACCGAAACGGCGATGAGCACGCCTGTGATCGCTGCGACGGCACCGGCATTCCTGACGACCTGATCCCAGGCGCGATGCAAGGAGGGGATCTCGAACGCTTCCGGTGAAGCCACCATGCTGACGCAACTACCTACCGGGAAACTAGCGAAGAAAACGGGGTCGACCAGCTGTTTCAGCCCTCCCGTGCCGCGTTTCCCCCATCCGGCCCACCCGGTGACCTCCGTTCAGCCCTGCTCCAGCCGCTCCAGCCGCTCCTGCAACTGCGCGAGCTGGCGCGCCAGGGGCTGACGCAGGGGATCGCTCTGCATCGTCAGCACGCCAGGCTCCTGCAGCACCCAACGGCGTCCCTGTTCACTGGCCAGGGCTTGAGCGGGGCTGAGCAGCTGCAGCTCCGCCGGCAGGGGGCGGCGCTCCTCGATGCTGAACAACCGCTCCAGCGACATCAGCTGGCCGGGACGCTCCAGCAGGCCGGGCCTGGGCAGCAGCCAGCAGCTCTGATCGCCTGACTCCAACATCCAATAACTGCCCTGCAGCATCAGCTCCAGCTCCAGCGGCTCGGGCGGGCCCTGCAGGCTGCGGGCCGTGAGCGCACAGGGACGTACGAACGGGGTCAGCAGCTGCGGCGCTTCGGCATAGACCTCCAGCACCTTCTCAAGCGGCAGATCCAGGGTCGGCACCGGTCGTGTCCCGCTGCCGGGCCGCACCGGCAGGGCCGGGGCCTCCAGGGCGCCCTGACGCTGCAGTCGCAGCTGGTCGTCCAGATCGAGCTGACGCTGCTCCAGCCCCTGCAGCCGCTCCTCGAGCACCTGAACCCGATCCCTCAGGCCCACCACCGTGTCCGACACCTTGAGCAGGCTCTCCAGCAGGAAATCAATGGCGTCGGCCGTGGTGCGAGGGAGCATGGGAGCCTCAGATCGGAGTTGGGACTGCAGCCATCCCCTCAGCGCTGCTGATCCAGGCGCTCAATCGAGGCCTGGGCCTCCGCCAGCAGCGACCGGGTGCGCTCGGACAGGGACTCACTCGCCGGCGGCAAGGGTTGCGGGCGGGCCGGAGGAGCACTGGTCAGCCTCTCCGCATCAGGCCCGGAGGCGATCCCCGGCCCCGGGCCTGGACGCGACGGCGTGAGCCGGGCAACGGAGCGCTGGCGTTGGCTGGCATTGAAGCTGCCGACATCATCGGGAATCAGCAGCAGGTCAATCAGCTGACCGAGGAAGCAGAAGCCGAAGGTGAAGAGGTAAAGAATGCCGAGCAGATAGCGCTCGGTGTAAAGGCGATGCACCCCGCAGAGGCCAAAAAAGCCAAGGCACCAGAGCAGGTAAGCAACGGACTTCTGCTTACGCGGCGCTGGTGCCATCGGATGACCTTTTGATGAGGAAGCCGAAGCGTTCTCAGCTCAGAATGCCGCGACGGTAGGCCACGTTCTGAATGTAAAACGAAATGGCAGGGATCGCCATGAAGCCGAGGAGACCACAGGAGCAAAGGGAAGCAAGCTGGGCAATCAATCCGGCCAGCAAGCAAATGCCAACGAAAGGAAGCCAATGCTCACTCTTGTAAAGAGCGCTGAAGGAGGAGGTGAAAGCCTCGACAACCCCGAGATTGGTCGTAAAGATCTTATTGACGTAAATAGGACCGACAAAAGCCACTGCCAATCCAGGAACGAAGAGGAGAAGGTTGCCGACGAACAGAGCAAGCGAAAAAACCAGACCTGCCAGAATGTATCGCCAAGGACGCGCCATCAGCAGCTTGAAGGCACCGCCCACGGTGACGACCTCACCATCCACAAAATAGACAGCAGGAATTGCTGACAGCAGCACGACCAGCAGGGCCCAGATCAGCACAAAGGGAAGGGCGCCGACGGCGCCAAACGCGTAGCCCCCCAGGGCAGATGTGAACATCTGATCCGAGCTTCCGTAGCCACCGCCCAGGGCCAGGGAAATGGCTGTCATGCCCAGGTAGAACAGAACGCCAAACAGGACATAGGCGATCCCTCCAACCACCACGGCAGCAATCGCCAGCACCAGGAAGGTGGCGAAATGCTTGACGGTCAGATCCCAGGCCTTGCCAAAGGATGGGGGTTCAAACGCGGCCGGGATCGCAGTCATCGGAAGCCAGAAAGGATAGTTCCAGCCTAGACCGAGGCCAAAGGGATGTCAGGGTCAGCGAACACCCCCGCAACAAGCGACAGCAGCCGCTCAGGGCTCCTCGGCGGCCAGGGCGGCACCGGGGGTGACCGACACCGGCTTCAGCTGCCAGAGACGCTCGGCATACTCGGCGATCGCCCGATCGGACGAGAAGAAGCCACTGCGGGCTGAATTGAGCACCGACATCCGCCGCCAGCGCCCAGTCTCCAGCCAGGCCTGGTCGACGGCGGCCTGGGCGCGACGGTAATCGCCGATGTCGGCCAGCACACGGTAGGGATCCTGGTGGCGGAGGTTGTTCAGCAGCGGCTGGAACAACTCGCGATCACCCTCGCTGAAATGGCCGGAGCCGATCAGGGCCAGGGCCTCCTGGGTGAGGGTTTCACCGGCCAGCCAGCTCTCGGGGCTGTAGCCACCACGGGCCATGGCCTCGATCTGGGACGCTGTATGGCCGAAGAGGAAGAAGTTCTCTTCGCCCACCCGCTCACGGATCTCGATATTGGCGCCATCAAGGGTGCCGATCGTCACCGCCCCGTTGATCGCCATCTTCATATTGCCCGTGCCCGAAGCCTCCATCCCCGCCGTGGAGATCTGCTCGGAAAGATCCACGGCGGGATACACAAGCTGGCCGAGGCTGACGCTGAAGTTGGGCAGGAACACCACCCGCAGCCGCCCCTGCATCGCCGGATCCATGTTCACCACATCGGCGATGCCGACGATCAGGCGGATGATCAGCTTGGCCATCGCATAGCCAGGAGCGGCCTTGCCTCCGAAGATCACCGTGCGCGGCGGCAGCTCCTCCCCGGCACGGATGCGCAGGAAACGCTCCACCAGATGCAGCGCCGCCAGGTGCTGGCGCTTGTATTCATGGATCCGCTTCACCTGCACATCGAACAGGGACGCCGGATCGACCAGCACGCCCAGCTGTTGATGCATGTAACGGGCCAGGCCCTGCTTCGAGCTCTCCCGCACCCGGTGCCAGCGGTCAAGGAAGGCAGGATCGTCGGCGAGGGGCACCAGCGCCTCCAGAGCTTCCAGATGACGGCGCCAGTCGCCGCCGATCGACTCATCGAGCAACGCCGCCAGAGGGCGATTGGCCACCGCCAGCCAGCGACGCGGCGTGACGCCATTGGTGACATTGGTGAAGCGCTCCGGCCAGATGCCGGCCAGATCCCTGAACAGCTGCCGGGTGAGCAGATCACTGTGGAGCTCCGCCACACCATTGACGTGATGGCTGCCGACGACGGCCAGATTGGCCATCCGCACCTTGCGCTGGGGCCCCTCCTGAATCAGCGACAGACGCGAGAGCAGCTCCGAATCGCCGGGGAAGCGGATCCGCATCGTCCGCAGGAAGCGGGCATTGATCTCATAAATGATGTCGAGCTGGCGGGGCAGCAACTCGGCGAAAAGCTCCAGCCCCCACGTCTCGAGCGCCTCGGGCAGGAGGGTGTGGTTGGTGTAGCTGATGCTGGCAGTGGTGATCGACCAGGCGGTCTCCCAGTCGACGTCGTGCTCATCAATCAGCAGCCGCATCAGCTCGGCCACGGCGATCGCCGGATGGGTGTCGTTGAGCTGAACGGCGAACTTCTCATGGAACCGGGTGGCGGCCATGCCCTGTCCCTTGAGGATCCGGAACATGTCCTGCAGCGAACAGCTCACGAAGAAGATCTGCTGGGACAGGCGCAGACGCTTGCCCTGATCGAGGCTGTCGTTGGGATACAGGACCTTGGAGAGGGTCTCCGACTCCACCTTGGCGAGCACGGCCCGGGTGTAATCGCCGGCGTTGAAGGACGCGAAATCAAAGGTCTGCTCCGCCTGGGCCGACCAGAGGCGCAGGGTGTTGGCCGTATGCACGCCGTAGCCCAGGATCGGCGTGTCGTAGGCAACGCCGATCACCGTCTGGCCGCCGATCGTGACCGGGAAGCTCCACTCCGGCCGGATCACCTCCCAGGGATTGCCATGGGCCAGCCAGTGGTCGGTGCTCTCCCGCTGGCCATCGGCGGTGATCTGCTGGTGGAAGATCCCGAATTCGTAGCGGATGCCGTAGCCGATCGCCGGCAGCTCGAGGGTGGCCAGGGACTCCTGGTAGCAGGCCGCCAGGCGGCCGAGGCCGCCGTTGCCGAGGCCCGGTTCCGGCTCCTGGGCAAGCAGGGCTTCGAGGTCCAGGCCAAGGTTGCGGCAGGCCTCCTCCGCCTCCTGACGCAGGCCGAGGCTGACGAGGTTGTTCTCCAGATGCGGCCCCATCAGGTATTCGGCCGAGAGATAGGCCGCCGTGCGCACGGACTGCTGGGTATAGGTGGCCGCAGTGTCGACCCAGCTCTGGAGCAGTCGGTCGCGAACGGCCAGGGCCAGGGCCAGGTAGTGATCGCGGGGGGTGGCCAGCGATGGACTCTTGGCCTGGCTCTGAAACAGATGGCGGCGAATCGCGTCCTGCAGGGTTTCACTCAGGAGCGGCTGGGTACGGGACATGGGTATCTCAGCTTCGAGGCACTCTTCGTCATGTTGCCTCCGCGCCGGGGCGCTCCCCTCCGTTCCGGTCGGCATGTGCGGCATTGAAGATCGAAGGCAGCGCCGTCCAGACGACTGTTTCGTTGCAGAACCTGCAGGGGTGACCCTTTGCCCCGGCGGTCAGAAGCGGCGAGAGCGCAGCGGCAGGCTGCTGTCAGGGCCTGGAAGCCAACCGCCGACCAAGGCGGCGATGGGCCAGAGCTGGGCAGGGAAACGGCATCAGGGGTCACAAGAGACCCAACCAGGGACCGGCTAAGACTGTTACCAGTGAACCCGGGCCCTACCGCGCGTTTCCCCATGCCATCCAGTCAACGCCTGCAGGCAATCGAAAGCATCCAGAACCGGCCCGCCGCCGCCGCCGTGGCCCCCGAGAGCCTCAATGAACTCTGGGCCCGGGATGTCTTCACCCTGGCAGCGATGAAGGCCGCCCTTCCCAAGCCGATCTTCCGCTCGATCCAGGCCACGATCCGCCACGGCGGCAAGCTCGATCTGTCGGTCGCCGACGTGGTGGCCCAGGCGATGAAGGACTGGGCCATCAGCCGCGGCGCCAACTATTACGCGCACGTCTTCTATCCGCTCACCAACCTCAGCGCCGAAAAGCACGACGGCTTCATCTCGCCCCAGGGCGACGGCCAGGTGATCGCTGAATTCAGCGGCAAGCTGCTGGTGCAGGGTGAACCCGACGGCTCCTCCTTCCCCAACGGCGGCATCCGCTCCACCTTCGAGGCCCGCGGCTACACGGCCTGGGATGTGACCAGCCCGGCCTATCTGATGGAGACCCCGAATGGGGTCACCCTCTGCATCCCCACGGTGTTCGTGTCGTGGACCGGCGAAGCGCTCGACAAGAAGACACCGCTGCTGCGCTCCAACGCCGCCATGAACCGCCAGGCACAACGCCTGCTGCGGCTGCTGGGCAACACCGAGATCGCCCCGGTGAACTCCAGCTGCGGCGCCGAACAGGAATACTTCCTGGTCGATTCGGCCTTCGTCGCCCTGCGCCCGGACCTGCAGCTGGCCGGTCGCTCCCTGTTCGGGGCCCCGCCGGCCAAGGGTCAGCAGTTCGATGACCACTACTTCGGCGCCATCCCCGAACGGGTGCAGGTGTTCATGCAGGACGTGGAACGCCAGCTCTACAAGCTCGGCATCCCCGCCAAGACCCGCCACAACGAGGTGGCCCCCGGCCAGTTCGAGATTGCCCCCTTCCATGAAGCGGCCAACGTCGCCACCGACCACCAGCAGCTGACGATGACGGTGCTCAAGAGCACCGCCAAGCGCCACGGCTTCACCTGCCTGCTGCACGAAAAACCGTTCGCCGGCGTCAACGGCAGCGGCAAGCACGTCAACTGGTCGGTGGGCAACGCCACCCAGGGCAACCTGCTGGATCCCGGCAAGACCCCACACGACAACCTGCAGTTCCTCCTGTTCTGCGCCGCCGTGATCCGGGGGGTGCATCGCTTCGGGCCGCTGATGCGGGCCGTGATCGCCACCGCCAGCAATGACCATCGCCTCGGCGCCAACGAGGCACCGCCGGCGATCATCTCCGTCTACCTCGGCAGCCAGCTCGAGGCCGTGTTCCAGCAGATCCTCAACGGCGATCTGGTGGGCTCCCCCGAAGCCGGTGTGCTCTCGCTCGGGGTCGACACCCTGCCCGATCTGACCAAGGATCCTGGGGATCGCAACCGCACCTCACCCTTCGCCTTCACCGGCAACCGCTTCGAATTCCGCGCGGTGGGTTCCGGCCAGTCGGTGGCCGGACCGCTGGTGGCCCTGAACACAATCCTGGCCGACTCGATCCAGTGGATCGCCGACGAACTGGAGCGGGAACTCCAGAGCGAAAGCCGCCTCGAAGTGGCCAGCCTCAAGGTGCTGCGCCGGACGATGGAGCTGCACGGCGCCGTGATCTTCGGCGGCGACGGTTACTCGAGCGCCTGGCATCGGATGGCGGTGGAGGAGCGCGGGCTCGAGAACCTGCCCACCAGCGCCGAGGCCCTGCCGGTGCTGCAACGCCCCGAGATCCGGGAGCTGATGGAGCGCCAGGGCGTGCTCAGCCCGCTGGAGCTCGAGAGCCGCTTCTCGGTCTATGCCGAGCAATACATCCTGGCGATCGAGGTGGAGGCGCGGCTGGTGCTGCGGATGGTGCGCACCCAGATCTATCCGGCCGTCAGCAGCTATCTCAGCCGCCTGATCAAGAGCCTGCAGGCCCAGCAGGGGCTCGGCCTCAGCCCCGACACCTCGGTGGCGACCACGATCGGCGCCCTGAGCAACACGATGCTCACCCAGACCGCCGCCCTGGAGAACGCCCTCCAGGACGAGAGCCACGACACCAACGCCCACCTCAGGCACGGGGCTCACACCCTGCTGCCCCTGATGCAGGCGGTGCGTGGCACGGTCGACAGCCTCGAGGGACTGGTTGATGACGGCAGCTGGCCGCTGCCCACCTACCAGGAGATGCTGTTCATGCGCTGAGCCGGCCCAGGCGGTGCCGAGGCCGGTGGATCCGGCTCCTGAACCGCCGTCCAAACCGCCGTCCACCACGCCCTCACCAACACCGACGTCCACGGGGCAGGGAAAGGCCAGACCACTGGCCGGTCCCAACGCTGCCTCGGCGCCTCTCGAGGCGTCGAGGAGCCCCCACCGGCTCAGTGCAACGGGGACCCTGGCGGCGGCTGGCAATGGGCAGCGAGCAGATGCAGATCGGGACACCGGCCGCGCAGCTGCTCCTGCAACCGCTCCGCCAGGGGACGCCGCCAGAGTCGCCAACCGGAGCGTTTCCGGCTCTGGCCGAGCACGATCTGGCTCAGATGACGCTGCTCGACCTGCTGCAGGATCGCCTGCAGGATTCCTATGGCTTCGACCCGCACCCACACACCGCCCACGTCCTCACAGAGGCGTTGGCAGCGCTCCAGGCACAGCGCCTGCTCCAGGCTCAGACAACGCTCCGGAGCCTGAACCGTCAGCGCCAGAAGCCTGGCATCGAGGCCCGCCGCCAGCCGTGCCGCCCGCCGCAGCAGCTGGTCACTGCCGGGATCCAGGCTCAGGCAGACCAGCAGCCGCTCATGCACGACGCCACGGGCGGCAGGAACGTCCTCCTCCACCCGGTCGGCCACCTCCCGCAAGGCCAGCTCCCGCAGGGCGACCAGATGGCGGCGCTGAAAGAAATTGGCCAGGGCCTGCGCCACCTTCTCCGGCGCATAAACCTTGCCCTCCTGCAGGCGTTCCTGCAGGGTCTCAGGCGTCACATCCACGAGCACGACCTCGTCGGCGCGTTCCAGCACCCGGTTGGGGATGCGTTCCCGCACCACCACACCGGTGAGCTCAGCCACCAGATCGTTGAGGCTCTCCAGATGCTGGATGTTCAGGGTCGAATACACATCCATCCCCGAGAGCAGCAGCAACTCCACGTCCTGCCAGCGCTTCTGACGGTCGCTGCCCGGGGCGTTGGTGTGGGCGAGCTCATCCACCAGCACCAGCTGGGGATGCCGGCTCAGCACCGCCGCCACATCGAGCTCCTCCAGGCACACCCCCCGATGCAGCAGGCGGCGGCGCGGCAGCTGCTCCAGCCCCTCGGCACTGCGGGCCGTTTCTGGCCGGCCATGGGTGTCGAGCCAGCCGATCACCACATCGATGCCGTCGCGGCGTGCCTCATGGGCCTCTTCGAGCATCCGGCAGGTCTTGCCCACCCCGGGCGCCATGCCGATGAACACCTTGTGGCGTCCCCGTCGCTGGGCGGCGACCATCATCAGAAGGCCCTTGGAGGATCCGCTCGCTCGAACTGATCGAGAGCCAGGTTGAAGACCAGCACATTCACCACCGGCTCGATCGCCTGAAGGCGCCACGGCCCCGCCTGCGCCTGTCGCAGCAACCGCTCCAGCACGTCGGGCGGCAGGCCACGCTCCCGGGCCAGCCGCGGCAGCTGCTGACGCGCCGCCGCCAGCGAGAGGTGGGGATCCACGCCGGAGCCTGAATCGAGCAGCAGATCCGGGGCCGGCGCCACCATCCCCTGCTGTTGCCAGAGCGCCGCGGCCGCCGCCACCCGTGCCGCCAGCTCCGGATCAGCGGGCGCCCGATGGGGATGGAGGCCAGGGCGGCCCTGGAGATAACGCGCGGAGCGCACCGGTTGGCCGATCAGACGGGAACCGACGACGACGCCATCGCGGCGCAGCAGGCTGCCCTCCGCCTGCGCGGGTGCCAGCAACGGCGCCAGCGTCAGCAGCGGCAGGCTGGCCACCACCACACTCAGCAGCCAGAGGACCAGGGTGAGGCGCAGACCGGCCAGCCAGGGACGCAGCCCGTTCATCCGAAACGCTCCGGCTTCAGGATCACGGCGAAGAGAACGCCGCTCAGGGTGAGGGTGAGGCAGAGCAGCAGAGCCAGGGCATGGCTCTGCAACGGCGGCTGCCGTCCTCCGACCCAGGGGGCGAGCAGCAGGGTGGCCGCCGTGATCAGCAGCGGCAACCAGAAGCGAAGCGGCATCGGTGGCCGGTGCGGCACGAGCTCAGACCAGCCTGAACAGCGCAAGGCTGAGATCGATCACCTTGATGCCGATGAACGGCGTCACCACGCCGCCGACGCCGAAGATCAGGAGATTCCGCCGCAGCAGCTGCTCCGCCGAGAGCGGCCGGAAGGGCACACCGCGCAGGGCCAGCGGCACAAGGGCCGGAATGATCAGGGCGTTGAACACCATCGCCGAGAGGATCGCCGAACGGGGCGAGGCGAGCCCCATCACATTCAGCCGACCCAGGCCGAGATCGGCGAACAGCGCCGGCAGGATCGCGAAGACCTTGGCGATGTCATTGGCGATCGAGAAGGTGGTCAGGGCCCCGCGGGTGATCAGCAGCTGCTTGCCGATGGTGACGATGTCGATCAGCTTCGTCGGATCGCTGTCGAGGTCGACCATGTTCGCGGCCTCCTTGGCGGCCTGGGTGCCCGAATTCATCGCCACCCCGACATCGGCCTGGGCGAGGGCCGGGGCGTCGTTGGAGCCGTCACCGGTCATCGCCACAAGCCGACCGTGCCGTTGCTCGCCGACGATCACGGCGATCTTGTCCTCCGGGGTGGCTTCGGCGATCACCTGATCC
>CAIXOZ010000062.1 GCA_903921295.1 uncultured cyanobacterium
GCCCAGCGGGATGTGGCGATGGTGTTCCAGAGCTACGCGCTTTACCCCCACCTGAGCGTCGCTGACAATCTCAGCTTCGGCCTGCGTCGCAGCCGACGGCGCACGGCCCTGCAGCAGCTCCAGGACCACCTGCATCGCCGCACCAACTCCTGGATCCCCCCCCTGCGGGTGCCCTCCCGACGAGAAGACGGGATCGAAGCCAGGATCCAGGAGGTGGCCCGCACCCTCGAACTCGAAGGCCTGCTCGATCGCCGCCCGAAGGAGCTTTCCGGTGGCCAGAAGCAGCGGGTGGCCCTGGGCCGCGCCCTGGCCCGCCATCCGGCCGTGTTCCTGATGGATGAGCCGCTCAGCAACCTCGATGCCAAGCTGCGGGCCGGCACCCGGACCCAGATTGTCGCCCTGCAGCGCCAGCTGGCCACGACCACCCTGTACGTCACCCACGATCAGGTGGAGGCGATGACCATGGGCCATCGCATCGCCGTGCTGCACCAGGGGCAGCTGCAGCAGCTTGGGACGCCCATGGAGCTGTATCAATGGCCCGCCAACCTGTTCGTGGCCCAGTTCATCGGCAGTCCGCCGATGACCCTGCTGCCCGTTCGCATCGAGAGCGACTCAACCCTGATGCTCGGTGAGCGGCGTCTGCCGTTGCAGGGTCCCCTGCAGGCACTGCTGGGAGCCCGCCGAGGCCAGGCACTGACGGCCGGCCTCCGGGCCGAACACCTCAGCCTGGCACCGGCCACCAACCGAAACCTGCCGGCGGAGGTGAGCCACATCGAGGCCCTGGGCAATGAACAACTGGTGACGGCGCGCCTGCGTTATGGCAACCATCTGGTGCAACTGCGCTGCACCCCCCTGGAGCGGCTCGTGCCCGGCCAGGCGATCCATCTGGCGGTCGATCCGTTCGGCTGGCGGCTGTTCGAGGACAACGGCGATGCCCTGAGGCCGCCTGTCGCCCCGCCTGCCGCGCAGGGACCGAGCCTGCCTGTGATTCCCTGAGCGCTGCGGGGTCAGACGCTCAGCGCACCCAGACGACCGAGCAACCCGGGCCGCCGTCACCGCGCTCCGCATCCACCACCCGCTCCACCCCGGGAACGGACTCCAGCCACTGACGCAGGCCCCGCTTGAGCTTGCCGGTGCCGATGCCATGGATCACCCAGAGCGGTCCGTTGGCGGAGCGCAACCGCTCCTCCACCGCCGCCTCGGCTTCGTGCACCCGCAGGCCACGCACATCGACGGTGTTTGCGTCGGTGCGCACCTGGGGGCCTGGGGCTCCGACGCGGCTGCGGGTCTGGACGCGCACCGCGACCGGCTCCGGCGGTGTGGGCTTCTCCCCGTGCAGACCCTCCACCCCGGCCAGCTCCACCTGCAGCCGCAGCACGCCGCAGCGCACCGTCAGCTCCAGGCCGTCGTCCCGGATCGCCAGCACCTCCGCAGCGCGCCCCAGGGACAGCAGGCGCACCCGATCGCCGATCGCCGGCGTCCAGCCCCGGTGCTGCCGGCGCTCCGGCTGGGGCTGGTGCTCCCGCTCCAGGCGCCGCAGCCGCTGACCGGCCTGGCGCGCCAGCTCGCCGGCGCTGCGACCATCACCCCGATCGGCGGCGGCCCCCCCGCGCCTGAGCCGGCGGATCAGACGTCGCACCTCTCCCTGCCCCTCGCGGATCGATCGCTCCAGCTCCTGACGCCGCTGCTCCTGGAGCTCGGAGCTCTGCTCCTTCTGCTGCTCCCAGCGGGCCAGCAATTCCTCGTGCAGCAGCTCCGTGCGCGCCAGCAGGGCCGCCGCTTCCTCGGCCGCCTCCTGCTGGCGCTGGCGCTGCTGCTCCAGCCCCTGGATCACCTGGTTGACATCGCCGTCGGCGCCTGGGGCGAGCAGCGAGGCCGCAGAAGCGATCACGGTCTGATCGAGCCCGAGCCGACTGGCGATCGCCAGGGCATTGCTGCGGCCGGGGATGCCCCAGAGCAGGCGATAGGTGGGGGACAGCGTCTCGCTGTCGAACGCCACGGAGGCATTCTCGAAACGGGAATCCTGATACTTGAGCGCCTTGAGCTCCCCGAAATGGGTGGTGGCGATGGTCAGCCGGGCGCGATCGGCGAGATGTCGCAGCAGCGACATCGCCAGCGCCACCCCCTCACCGGGATCGGTACCAGCCCCAACCTCATCGAGCAGAACCAGACTGGCTCCGCCCCGCGGCGCCTGGATCGCATCCGCGGCGGGCAGGGCCGCCAGGATGCGGGCAATCCGGCGCACATGGCCGCTGAAGGTGGAGAGGTTCTGCTGCAGCGACTGCTCATCACCGATATCGGCAAGCACCTGCTCACACCACGGCAGCTCAGGCGTGCCCTCGCAGGGCAGGAACAGACCGGCGCGGGCCATCAACGCCGCCAGGCCGACGCTCTTGAGGGTGACCGTCTTGCCACCGGTGTTCGGACCGGTGATCGCCACCACCCTGAGCGCCTCGGGCACGGTCACACTGACCGGCACCACCGCCTGACCGCCAAGGCGACGCTCCTGCCAGAGCAACAGCGGATGGCGCAACTCCAGCAAGCGGAAGGGGGCCTCGGGGTCGGCCAGCAGCCTGGGGCGCACGGCACCGAGCCACTGGCTGTAACGGGCCCGGCTCAGGGCCGCATCGAGGCGCACCAGCACCGCCTGCAGCCGCTCCAGCGCCGGCGCTTCTTCCGCCACCAGACCACTGAGCTGGCGCAGGACCACGAGCTCCTCCTCCCGCTCCGACCCTTCGAGGTCGCGGATGCGGTTGCCGATGCCAAGCACCGCCTGGGGCTCGATGAACACGGTGTTGCCGGAGGCCGAACTGTCGTGCACCAGGCCGGGCACCTGGGCGCCGACACCGGCCTTGACCGCCAGCACCGGCCGACCCTGACGCTCGGCGATCACGGTGTCCTGCAGCAGGGCGCTGTAGCGGCGGATCAGCTCCTGCAGCCGCTCCCGCCGCTCCGCGCGGGCGCCCTTGAGCTGACGGCGCAGCCCCTCCAGGGCCGGGCTGGCGCGATCGGCCACCCGGCCGCCGTCATCAAGGCAGAAATGCAGCCGCTGTTCGAGTTCCGGCAGGGTTCGCAGCTCCGTGAGCAGCTCCGTGCAGACCGGCCTGAGCTCCTCCTCCGCGATCTGGCGACGGAGGCGGCGCGCCGCCGCCAGGGTGCCGGCCAGGGCGAGCAGGGCCTCACCACCGGCGCAGCCGCCCTTGGCACAGAGGCTGACCGTGGCGGCGATGTCGGCGACGCCAGCGAAGCTGAGTCCCCCCTCCAGCAGGCCATCGAGGGCCAGCAGTTCGGTGGTCTCGGCAAGCAGGCGCTCACTCGCCGCCAGATCGCTCCCCAGGGGCAGGCGCAGACAGAGGCGACGACCGGCCTCAGTGCTGGCAAAACTGGCCAGATGCTCGGCGAGCCGCGACCACTCGAGCAGCTCAAGGGTTTCCGCCTGGATCGGCGCCGGCGCAACAGCAGACAATGTCACCCTGCGCTGGACCCTGTGATAGGCAGGGGTGCCGGAATCGGCGCCTGCCCTTCGATGTTGGAGGGAATGCCGGCGGGGGGCTCATACAGCACTTCCAGCCAGTTGCCCTCGGGATCCTGCAGGTAGAAGCTGGCGGTGCCATCGCGATGGTCATGCACCGGCCCCACCGACTGGCCACCCGCCTCGAGGCGATCATGCACGGCCTGAACTTCGGCGCGATCGCTGAAGTGAAAGGCGAAATGGGGCCCTGCCGCCCTGTAATCGGGACTGAGCAGGGCGATGCCATCGCCGGAATCAGGGGCCTGCAGATAGGCCCAGTCGGAAGCCTCCCAGGTCAGACGCAGGCCAAGGGAGCAGTAGAAGGCCTTGGCACGCTCCATGTCCTGCACCCGCAGGGCGACATGGCCAAGCCTGGGGATGGCGGCGGAAGACACGGGAAGGGGGGATCAGAGACAGCCATTCTCGGCGCCAGCGGTCCGAGTCGTTGGAGCCCGGAGGCGGAGACCTCTCAGGTCCCGGTGATCGCGGCGCCGCATGGATCGGCGAGGGATCCCGTCGGGATCCTTTCCCGAGGCGACCCCGGAGCCTCGCTCATCCTTGCGTCAACCAGGCGGCGGCGTCGCAGGCGTGATAGGTGAGGATCAGATCGGCACCGGCCCGCTTGAAGCTGAGCAGGGTCTCGAGCACCACCGCCCGTTCATCGATCCAACCCCGTTCGGCGGCGGCCTTCACCATCGAATATTCACCGCTGACGTTGTAAGCGGCGATCGGCAGTTCACTTTCCTGGCGCAGGCGCAGGATGATGTCGAGGTAGGCCAGTCCCGGTTTGACCATCAGGATGTCGGCGCCTTCGGCCTCATCGAGCTGGGCCTCGGTGAGCGCTTCCCGGCTGTTGGCCGGATCCATCTGGTAGGTGCTCTTGTCCTTGGGAATCGGCTTGCCGGCCAGGGCCCGGGGCGCCGAATCGAGGGCCTCACGGAAGGGTCCGTAGTAAGCGGAGGCGTACTTGGCCGTGTAGCTGATGATGCCCACATGCTCGAAACCGGCCTCGTCCAGGGCCTCGCGGATGGCACCGACACGGCCATCCATCATGTCGCTGGGACCGATCAGGTCCGCACCGGCACGGGCCTGGGCCACGGCCTGACGGCAGAGGATCTCCACCGTTTCATCGTTGAGCACCACCCCCTCGGCGCTGACGATGCCGTCATGGCCGTCGCACGAATAGGGATCAAGGGCCACATCGGTCATGATCGTCATGCCTGGGTGCACCTCCTTCAGGCGACGGATCGCCCGTGGGATCAGGCCGCCCTCGTTGCAGCACTCGATGCCGTCCTCGGTCTTGAGGCCATCGGCCACCTTGGGGAACAGCACCACGCAGCGGATGCCCAGATCCCAGGCACGACCGACCTCCTGCACCAGTCCCTCCAGGCTCCAGCGCTGGGCACCGGGCATGGCACCGATCGGCTCATTACTGGCCCCCTCATGCACGAACAGGGGATAGATGAAGTCGGCGGGGCTGAGGTGGTGTTCACGCACCATCGCCCTCAGGGCCGGGGTGCGGCGCAGACGACGGGGGCGGTAGGTGAGGTCCATGGGCGGCCGGGGGATCGGCGGATCCTACGGAGAGGCTCTGCCGGCAGGAGGTCGACCAGGAAGGTTGTGACCGAGTGCAGCCTGATGCCCGCTCTGCAGAACGCTCAGCAGGCGCCCCACGGACGATCGGGGCCAGGGCACCCCCCTGAAGCGCCGGCGCTCAGAGCCGGGCCTGGCTGAGCCAGTCAGCGCGGGGATCGTCATGGCGCAGCTCGCGCAACTGCTCGATCAGCTGCCGCTCCAGCTCCGAGAGGCTGGCGGGCAGTCGCAGGCTGGTGGTGAACAGCAGATCGCCGCGGCCCTGTCGGTTGGGCCAGCCCTTGCCCTTGAGCCGCAGACTGCGGCCGGGAGCCGTGCCGGCGGGCACCTGCACCGTCGCTTCACCATCGGGAGTGACCACCTTCACCTCGGCACCGAGCATCAGCTCATCGAGGCTGAGGGGTAGATCGGCACGCAGCTGCTCCCCCTCGAGCGACCAGACCGGATGGGGCGTGAGCTGAAGGTTCAGATAAAGGTCACCGCGACGCCCGGTGGTCGGCTGCTGCTTGCCCTTGCCCTTGAGCCGCAGCCTGCTGCCATCGCGCACCCCGGCGGGAATGCGCACCTGAACACGCTCCTCATTGACGAAGATCGGGCGCTCGCAGCCGCGGAAGGCCTCGCTGAAGCTGATGTTGAGGGTGGCCTCGGCATCAAGGTTGAGGGGCTGGGACCGGGGCCCGGCAGCGCCTGGAAAACCGGCACCGCCACCGAAGCCGGAGGGAAAGCCGGAGCCGAAGCCAAAACCGGCGGGGCCACCGCCGCCGCCGCCGCCGAAGCGGCCGAGCAGGTCATTGATGAAATCATCGAAGTTGCCGTAGCGGCCGAAGTCGACATCGGTGCCGCCTGAGGCCGACCCCGCCTGGTTCCAGTACTGACCGAACTGCTCGTAGCGCCGACGCTTGTCGGGATCGGAGAGCACCTCGTAGGCCTCACTCACCTCCTTGAACTTGGCCTCGGCGGATTGATCGCCAGGATTGACATCCGGGTGGTACTGGCGGGCCAGCTTGCGAAAGGCGCGCTTCACCGTGTCGGCATCCGCCCCCCGCTCGACGCCGAGAACCTTGAAGTAATCGCGATAGCCGTTCACTAGGAAGCAGGCAAGAGGGGCTGGCGCGGCGGCCGCCCCAATCTTCTCAGTGACAGCGTGCTGCGGAGGCCCGGCGCAGGGGCGGAAGGCCGTACGCCGGAGCTACGGTCTGGGCCCAGTTACCCCGGTTGTGATGGTTGCCCTGCGTTCCCTGGTGCTCAACGCGGCATCGGGCCTGCTGCTGGTGGTCGGTGCGCCGGCGATGGCGGAGGTTCCCAGCGCCAGCAGCGGCGTCCCGGCACCAACGGGTCAGGGGGCGAGCGCGGGCACCCAGCCGATCGATCGGCGTCTGGCCCTGGCGGAGCGCCTGAGCCGCAGCGGAGCTCTGTTCTATGGGGCCTATTGGTGCGGTCACTGCCAGCATCAGAAGGATCTCTTCGGCAGCCAGGCCAGCCCTTTCCTTCCGTATGTGGAATGCGACCGCGACGATGCCGGCCGCCGTCGCTGCCAGAAGGCCGGAGTGCGGGCCTATCCGACCTGGGTGATCGGCCAGGAGCGCCGGGAGGGAACCCTCAGCCTCCAGGCCCTGGAGACCTGGCTGGATGAATCCCGCGCAGACGGTCGGTCCCCGGGGCCGACCCAGCGCCCCTGACCTGGGTCGCGGACGCGCTCGGGCTCACTGATCAGAGCGAGGTGCTCCGTTGTACTGCACCTGCAGCACCTGCTGGCCAGACGGCGCCACGACGATCTGGGTTTCCACGGTGGCCGCCTGCTGGTTGACCTGCCAGCCCGGGGGCCCTCCGAGGAAACGGAAGGTGAAGCCCTGATCACCGCTCTTGATCAGACAGCGGCCCCCAAAGCGGCTGTGCATGCAATCGGCGGCGAAATAGCGACTGAGGCCACCGTTGAGCTTTTCAGCGGTCATCCGCGCCAGGTTCGTGGCCCGCTGCAGATCGCCCCCCAGCTGCGCCCTGGCTGTGGAGCCGCCGAGGACGACCAGACCGAGCGCGGCGACCATTGTCAGAGCTCTTCGCATCAGGAGTCAGCACGACAACGCTCATCTTTAGGAAACAAACCCGGAGAACGCCAACAGATTCCCCGGACGCTGCAGCAGCTGTCAGAAAGATTCATCGACGCCGACGTGCCGATGGCCTGCAAGCGGACAGGGGCGTTTCAGACTGTTGTCACAGTATTTGCTCTCAGCCAAGCAGCGGTGCCCGCCCCCCAACGACGACAGCTGAATGTACCTGTGGACTCCACATTGGCAGATGCCCTCAAAACCAGAGCGGCGCAGGAGGGTGTCACCCTCAGCCACCTGGTGCAACAACTTCTGATCGCGGCGATGGAGGGCTGGAGCAAAACGCCGGACGCCCACAAACGCCTCGATGATCACGAACAACGCCTCACACGGCTGGAGAATCACCCGCTCTTGAGGACAAAGCGACCCTGAACCCAGCCCCCGACGAGACACCTAGGATTTCTAGTAATCCTAGGAACCTGTTCTCCTGGAGTCGATGGATGTCTGAATCCGGCCACTCTGCGTCGCGTCCCGGCCGCAGATCCGTCCGGCTGTCCACCACGGTCCCTGCGGCCCTGATGGCAGCGCTCGAGCAGCGCGCCCTGGAAGAAGGTCGCAGCCTCAGCAATCTGGTGGCCTACCTGCTGGAAAGCAGCCTCGACCACACCATGCCCCCCTGACGAGCAGAGCGGACCTGCCGATCGGAAAGAGCCCGGGCCCTCCTCACGAGGAGATGGCCATCACTGGCCGTGGTCAAGCCGTCACGGCGCGAGGAACCTGGCAGAACCGACCCTGTTGCATGCCCCCGGCTCCGCGTCAGAGACCGTGCCGGCGGCAGCAGGCCCCTGCCGGAGCGGGTGGAGGGGACAGCGACCGCAGAAGCCCCCGACCGGGCTGCCCCGGGAGCTCGCCGGGCCGGAGGGGACGCCGCCGGACCTGACGGAGCACCGCGATCCAACCCGGTCACGAAAAAGGGCCCTTCCAGGCCCCATGGATCATTTGGTTGATAAGGCTGATCTCACCCCATCTCCCTTAAAGGGTCAGGCAGCCCCAGGGGCGGCTTGACGGGAGAAACGAACGATGTTGTTCGCTGTTACGGGTTTGCTCTTACCGAGCAGGCTTCAGTCACCCTCCTTTTGCCCCGTCGAAACCATTGCAGCCCCAGGAAGAACGTCGCCTACGGCGAGGCGATCGCAAGCCCTGGATCGAGCAGTGGAGCTGAGCGGAATCGAACCGCTGTCCGAAGCACCGGTGTGAGCCACCTAGTCCGACCGGAGACGGACCCATTCATTGTGGCAGGAGATCGGAGCAGCTGATGCCAGCCGCTCCGGGGGTCAACACCGAACAACGATGGCGAGGAGACCGCCCATGAGCCACCCCGACGGCGCCATGCCCTGCCTGGCCGTCCTGCCCCCGGGGCTGGAGGCGATGGGAGCCGACGAACTCGCCGCCCTCGGGGCCAGCGCGGTGCAGCCGCTGCGGCGGGCCGTGCGTTGCCGCCTCGATCGCGCCGCCTTCTATCGCGTCCACCTGCAGGCGCGCCTGCCCTTCCGGGTGCTGCGGGAGCTGGCGGTGTTCCCCTGCCGCAACCGCGACGATCTGCACGAAGGGGTGCAGCGGGCCGCCGACTGGAACCGCTGGTTGCCCCCCCAGACCAGCCTGCGGGTGGATGCCAGCGGCAGCCTGCCCGGCCTCAACCACAGCCACTACACCGCTCTGCAGGTGAAGAACGCCCTGATCGACTGGCAGCGGCGGCAGTGGGGGGAACGCTCCTCCATCGACCTCGACGATCCCGACCTCTCCCTCCACCTGCACCTCAGCCCGGGCGGCCCCGGCAGCGAAGCCCACGCCACCATCAGCCTCGATGGGTCCGGAGGGAGCCTGCATCGGCGCGGCTACCGCTCACGCATGGGACTGGCCCCCCTGAAGGAGAACCTGGCCGCTGGCCTGATCGCACTCAGCGGCTGGGATGGCACGGTGCCGCTGGTCGATCCGCTCTGCGGCTCCGGCACCCTGTTGATCGAAGCGGCCTGCCGCGCCCTCGCTCTTCCCGCCGGGCTGATGCGTGATGGTGGCGGCGCCTGGCGTCCGCGGACCTTCGGGTTCGAGCGTTGGCCCGACTTCGATCCCCAGCTCTTCCAGGAGGAGGTTCGCCAGGCCGAAGCAGCGCTGGGAGCGGCCCCCAGCCGCGCTCTGCCCCCCCTGGTGGGTCGTGAGCTCGATCCCACAGTTCTCGAGCAGGCCCGAGAGAACGCCGAGGCCGCCGGCCTGGCGACACGGATCACCCTGGAGAGCGGTGATCTGCGCGATCTGATGCCGCCGGCCGGTCCAGGGCTGGTGGTCTGCAATCCGCCCTATGGCGAGCGGGTCGGCGAAACGGAAGCCCTTGCGGCTCTCTATGCCGATCTGGGGGCGCTGCTCAAGGAACGTTTCAGCGGCTGGACCCTCTGGCTGCTGAGCGGCAACCCGGAGCTCACCGGTGCCCTGCGGATGAAAGCCAGCCGCCGCATCCCGGTGAGCAACGGCGGCATCGACTGTCGCTGGCTTCGGTACGACATCCGCTGAGATCTAGCGTCGTCCTGCCTAAACCTCTCCGCCCATGCTCTCCCTGAGCGGCCTGGAGCCGCAGCTGTTCGCCGCGGCCAGCTCAGCCCAGCGCCTCGGTGATGTGCCGATCGAGGGGCAGGTGCTGTTCATCGGCGTGGTGTATCTGGGGACGATCATCATCAGCCGCTTCTCGGTGCGGGTCGGCATTCCGGCGATCCTCGGGGTCCTGCTGCTCGGCTTGATGATCAACATCCAGAGCCTGAATGTCAGCCGTGCCGAGGTGGAGACCCTGCATGTGATCGCCCTGGCGCTGCTGTTGTTCTATGCCGGGCTGAAAACCGATCTCGAGGCGATCAAGGGGTTTCTGAGCTACGGGCTGGCGCTGGCCGTCGGCGGCGTGGCCATCTCCACGCTCACCCTGGGCATCGCGATCTGGTGGCTCAGTTCATCGACTGGCGCCAACCTCGCGCCGGGGCTGACGAATGCGATGCCGATCAGCGCCGCCTTGCTGATTGCGGCCTGCCTGGGCTCCACCGATGCCGGCGCCACCCTGAGCGTGTTGCGCCAGGTGCGGCGTCGACTGCCGGAACGGGTGGCGCATCTGCTCGAATTTGAATCCTGCGTGAACGATCCCTCAGCCCTGATTCTCTACGGAATCATTGTCAGCCTGTTCACCGTCAGCACGGTTGCCGTCCATGAACCGCTGCCGGGACTGGTGGTGACCGGGATGCGGGATCTGCTGCAGCAGATCGGCTCCGGGCTTCTGGTGGGCCTGGGATTCGGCTACCTGGCCCGGCTGCTGATTGATCACTTCGTGCTGGAAAAGGGGCAGTTGCTGGTGGTCGCGATGTCAATCGCCTTCATTGATTACGGCTGCAGTCACTTCCTGGGCGGTTCCGGCTTTCTTTCCGCCTATGTGACCGGCGTGTTCATGACCAACGGTCACTACCGAAATCCCGAAATCAACCACACTTCGATTCAGGAGGTGTTGCTGCCGTTCAACACGATGAGCGAGATCAGCATCTTTCTGTTGTTCGGCATGCTGGTGCAGCCGGAGCAGCTGCTGCCCTGCCTCAGGCTCGGTGTGGCGGTGGCCCTGGCCCTGATGCTGCTGGCGCGACCCCTGAGCGTGCTGTGCTGCCGACACCTGTCGCCGTTCGAGCAACGTGAAGACCTGCTGATCGCCTGGTGTGGCCTCAGGGGTGCCGTCCCCCTGGCCCTCTCCTACAACGTGATCGACCAGATCCCACGGCTGCGGGGGGTGGCTCCAGGCCTGGGCGAGATCCTGGCCCACAACGCCCAGGCGATCGTCTTCCTGGTGGTGATCGTCAACCTGCTGCTGCAGGGACTGAGCCTGCCGCCGCTCTGCCGCTGGCTCAACGCCCCAGCAGCGCCCGGGTTGTCTTCGTGAGTCCGGCCATCGTCTCCGGCAGGTAGGGCCCCCGGGTCATCCGACCGCCGAGGCGCAGGAAAAGACCCGAGAGAATCAGGTTCAGGGCCGCCAGGGCCAGCGCCGCTTCAATCCAGGACCAGCGCCACTGAAAGTGAGCGAGCAGCAGCAGCGCCAGTTCGGCGGCCACCAGGGCCAGCAACAGACTCACGAGCCCACCGCCCAGCAGCAGCACACCGCTGATCAGGCGTCGCTTCTCACGATCGGCCTCCTGCAACGCAATGCGCACATGCAGATCCATCACCGAACCGGCAAGGGAGGTGAGCCGGGCGGCCATCTGGCCGCTGCGCCCCCGCCGTCCGGAGGCCGGAGCGCCCGTCTCCGGAGCATCACTCCGGGTGTTGTCGCCGCTCATCGGGACCGCCGGCCGGAAGCCAGCACCAGACCGACCAGAAGACCGACACCGGCAGCGACGCCGATCGACAGCAGGGGGCGAGCCCGCACCGGGCGCTCCAACCGCGGCCGCAGGGTGGTGTTGAGGTCATCGAGGAGACGCTCAAGCTGCTCCTCCAGGGGCTGGAGGGCATCCACCAGCTGGTGGGCCTGGTGGCTGGTGGCCTGGGCCAGTTCCAGCAACTGCTCCCGCACAACCTCAGAGGTGCGTCCGGTCTGTTCCGTGATCACCTGCACCAGAGGTTCGAGACCACCGCGGGTGGCCTCCAGGGCCTGCTCGGCCACCTCCGGCCATTGCCGTTGGATCGCCGGCAACAGGGCCTGGAACTGGTCCCGCAACTGGACCGCCGCCGCCGCATAACCGGGGCGGGCCTCCGCGGTGGATCCGTTGGTGTGATCAGAGGCAGTCATGGGCGGTGAAGGGAAGAGAGCCTGAGGGCACCGAGTCGGAGCGGAGAGACAACGGAAGGTTCATGGAGACAGCCCTGCGACCTGTACGGCGCCGCATCGGGGAGAGACCGCCGCGGAGCCAGGGGTTGGGGCCGCTTGCCGGAAGCGCGGAAGCGATCGGGCCGGAACGCCGGGCAACAGGATCACAGGTTTCGTGTCCAGGCTAGAGAGGACGATGGCCATTGGCCGGACCTCCGCTAAGTTTTGGGCGCTCGGCACCCTGCGGCCTCTTGGTTCACATCAACCAGGTCGAGCTCAGTCATTTCAAGTCGTTCGGGGGATCGCTCTCGATCCCCCTCGAGCAGGGATTCACCGTTGTCACCGGCCCGAACGGCTCCGGCAAGAGCAACATCCTCGACGGGGTGCTGTTCTGCCTGGGCCTGGCCACCAGCCGCGGCATGCGCGCCGACCGGCTGCCGGACCTGATCAACAGCGCCATGCTGCGCCAGGGTCGGGCCGCCGAGACGGTGGTGAGTGTGCGCTTCGATCTCAGCGACTGGGAACCGGACAGCGCTGAGACCGACCTCGAAGCTCCGGTCGAGGGCCCCTGGATCCAGCCGGGCCAGAAAGCCTGGACCGTCAGCCGCCGCCTGCGGGTCGCACCGGGTGGCACCTACAGCAGCAGCTTCAGCGCCGATGGCGTGCCCTGCAACCTGCAGCAGCTCCAGACCCAGCTTCGACGCCTGCGGGTGGATCCGGAAGGCAGCAACGTCGTCATGCAGGGCGATGTCACCCGGATCGTCTCGATGAGCGCCCGCGACCGGCGCGGCATCATCGACGAACTGGCCGGGGTCGCCCTGTTCGATTCCCGGATCGAACAGAGCCGCGGCAAGCTCGATGAAGTGCAGGAGCGCCAGGAGCGCTGCCGGATCGTCGAACAGGAGCTGCTGGTGTCGCGCCAGAAGCTCGAACGCGATTGCGCCAGGGCCCGCTCCTACCAGCTGCTGCGCGACCAGTTGCACGAGGGCCGCCTCCAGGAGCAACGGCTGGTGGTGGAGGCGGCGCGGAACAGCCTCAGAACGTTGGCCGAACGTCAGAGCCAGCTGCTGGAGAAGCAGGAGCAGGAGCGGCAGGCGATCGCCACCTCTCAGACCTCGCTGACCGCCGCCGAGGCCGAGCTGGTGACCCTGCAGGCCGAGGTCAAGGCACTCGGTGAGGACCAGCTGATCGCCGTGCAATCCGAGCTCGGGGGACTGGAGGCCAGCGGCCGGGAACTGCAGCGCCAGAAGGAGAAGCACGAACGTGAGGCCGAAGCGCTGCAGAGTCGGCGCCAGGCCCTGCAGGAACGCCAGGCCGAGCTGCGCCGCCAGCAGCAGGCGCTGCAACCCCAGGCCGACGCCCAGGCGCTCGAGGCCGCGGAGCGGGCCTGCAGTGACGCCGAGGCGGCGGTGGACCTGTCACGGCGGCGCCTCGGCGATGTGGCCGGACGTTCCGGCAGCTGGCTGGAGGAGCAGCGCCAGCGGCGACAGCAACGGCAGACCCTGGAGCAAACCCTGACCCCACTGCTGAGCGAGCGCCAGGAACGGGAGGAGCGGCGACGCCAGAGCAGCCTGCGCCGGGAGGAGCTCCTCAACGATGATCGTCAGGAGACGAGCAACAGCGAAGGGCTGCTGACGGCGATCCGGGCCCTGCAGGATCAGAGCGAGGCGCTCAGGGCCAGCCTGAAAACTGAGCAGGAGGCTGTGGCCGACCTGGCCGAGCGGCTCGCCCTGCAGCAGCGGACCCGCCAGCGGCTCGAGCAGGAGCAGACGGGGCTGGAGCGGGAGATCGCCCGGCTGGATAGCCGCCGCGAGACCCTTCAGGAAAGCCGCGGCACCGGCGCCCTGCGGGTGCTGCTCGAATCGGGGCTTGAGGGCCTGCACGGGCCTGTGGCCCAGCTCGGTGAGGTGGAGGAACGGCTGCGTCTCGCCCTCGACACCGCCGCCGGCGGCCGTCTCGGCCAGGTGGTGGTCGATGACGACCGCATCGCCGCCCGGGCGATCGAACTGCTCAAGAGCCGCCGGGCCGGTCGGCTCACCTTCCTGCCCTTGAACCGGATCCGCGGCGGTGGCGGCGCCAGCGCCGGTGCGGCCATGGAGCGGGGCCCGGGGTCAGGCCGCACAGGCGCCGACCCCCGCCCGGGCCTGGTGGGGCGGGCCGTGGACCTGATCAGCCGCGAACCGGTGTACGACGAGGTCTTCCGCTACGTCTTCGGTGACACCCTGGTGTTCGAGACCCTCGACCACGCCCGCCGCGAACTGGGCCGCTGCCGCGCGGTGACCCTGGACGGGGAACTGCTGGAGCGCAGCGGTGCCATGACCGGCGGCAGCCTGCAGCAACGCAGTGGCCAGCTCAGCTTCGGCCTCAGCAGCGATCAGGATGACGCGGAACCGCTGCGTCGCCGCCTGCTGGAGCTGGGCGAGCGCCTGGTGCTCTGCCGGCGCCAGGAGAGCGACCTGGCCCAGGAGCTGGAACGCCGCCGGCCGCTCCTGCAGAAACTGCAGCAACAGTTGGCCGCCCTGGAGGCCGAGCGCCAGGCGGCGGAGCGAAGCCAGGAGCCGCTGCTGCAACGCCAGGCACAGCGCCAGCAACGGCTGCAGCAGCTTGAAGCCTGCCTGCGGGACGACAACGAACGCCTCCAGGCCCTGGCCGGCCTGGTCGACCCCCTGCAGCAGCAGCTCCAGCACCTGGAGCAGCAGGAGAGCGCCGCCCAGTCGGATCAGGATGGGGCCCGCTGGCAGGGCCTCCAGGAGGAACTCGAGCAGGCTGACCGCACCCTCACCGCCGCCCGTCAGCAGCGCGACGGCCTGCTCAGCGCCCGGCGCGAACGGGAGCTGGCGGCGGAACGGGTGGGGGATCAGCTCCAGGCCCAGGCGGTGGAGGAGCAGCGTCTGGCCGATGAGGTGCTGGCACTGGTGCGTGAACGTCAGCAGTGGAAGCAGCAGCAGCAGGCCGATCAGGAGCGTCGCCAGGAGCTGGAGCAGCGCCAGGCGGACCTGCAGATGCGCTTCGGCGCCAGCCGCCAGGCCCGCGACGCCGCCGAGGCGACGATCGGCGCCATGCGCCAGGGCCTGCAGCAACGTCAGTGGAACCTCGACCGCCTTGGGGAGGAGCGGCTGGCCCTGGAGGAGCAGGAGCGGAGCGACCGCAGACGCCTGCTGGAACTGGAACAGGCCCTGCCCGATCCGCTGCCCCAGATTCCCGAGGAGGTGCGTGCCGGCGGCCTCGAGGCCCTGCAGGCCACCCTCCGCCAGGTGCAACAGCGGATGGAAGCCCTGGAGCCGGTGAACATGCTCGCCCTCGAGGAGCTGGAGCACCTGGAACAACGCCTGGCCGAACTGGAGGAGCGGCTGGAGGTGCTGCAGAAGGAGCGCGAGGAGCTGCTGCTGCGGATCGAAACAGTGGCCACCCTGCGCCAGGAGGCCTTCCTCGAGGCCTTCCAGGCCGTGGACCGCCACTTCCGAGAGATCTTCGCCGGCCTCTCGGATGGCGAAGGCCACCTGCAACTGGAGAATCCGGAGCAGCCGCTCGAAGGCGGCCTGACCCTGGTGGCCCATCCGAAGGGCAAGGCGGTGCGGCGCCTGGCCTCGATGTCCGGCGGTGAGAAGTCGCTGACCGCCCTGAGCTTCCTCTTTGCCCTGCAGCGCTTCCGCCCCTCGCCCTTCTACGCCCTCGATGAAGTGGACAGTTTCCTGGACGGGGTGAACGTGGAGCGCCTGGCCGCTCTGATCGCCAACCAGGCCGGCGCCGCCCAGTTCCTGGTGGTGAGCCACCGCCGGCCGATGATCGCCGCCGCCACCCGCACGATCGGCGTCACCCAGGCCCGCGGCGCCCACACCCAGGTGGTCGGGTTACCCCCCGCAGCGTGATCCACCCAACTAGGTCACAATGGCTCTGATCGACCCCGCAGCCCGACGTACGGCCGACCGGATTTGACCTCTTCCATCCCCCCTGCCGCCGATCCGGGTTCCGCCGCCACGCCGAGCGATCGCCTCTGGCTGCGTTCGGAACTGATGGGCACCCAGGTGATCACCCGCGACACCGGCCGGCGCCTCGGGGTGGTCGGGGAAGTGGTGGTCGACATCGACCGGCGTGAGGTGGTGGCGCTCGGGCTGCGCGACAACCCGTTGACCCGTTTTCTCCCCGGCCTTCCCCGCTGGATGCCCCTGGACCAGATCCGCCAGGTGGGAGATGTGATTCTGGTGGAATCGGCCGATTCGCTGGCCGAGGGCTTCAACCCGGAGCGCTACAGCAAGGTGATCAACTCCCAGGTGATCACCGAGTCGGGCGAACAGCTCGGGCGGGTGCTGGGCTTCAGCTTTGACATCGAGACCGGCGAGCTGACCACCCTGGTGCTGGGAGCCCTCGGCGTGCCCCTGCTCGGTGAAGGGGTCCTGAGCACCTGGGAGCTGCCGGTGGAGGAGGTCGTGAGCAGCGGCCCCGACCGGATCATCGTGTACGAGGGCTCCGAGGAGAAGCTCAAGCAGCTGGGGACAGGTCTGCTCGAGAAGCTTGGCGTCGGTGGCCAGAGCTGGGAGCAGGAGGAACGGGATCGCTACCGCGCCTCGATGGTGCCGGTGGAGAACCAGCTGGCCGCCGGTACGCCGAGCCGTCAGGAGCAGCGGCTGATCCAGCCCTCCAGCGCCCGGGCCCTGGAGCGTGATGAGGAGTACGACTACGTCGAGCTGGAGGAGCGACGTGCGCAGCAGCCGATGCGCCAGCGTCGTTACCTCGATGAGGAGGACAGCGACTCCTATGGCGAGCCGGGACGCCGCTACGGCGCCCCTGAACCGGACCGCCAGGGCGAAGCCGAGCCCCGCTACCGCGACGCCGGCGACGGGCGCCGGACATCCGGTCGGTACGAGGACGAGGACGAGGACATCCCACCTCGCCCGCGGGGCGATGGCTCCAGCCGGCGTCCCCTGGATCTCCAGGACCCCTGGTGAGGGTCGCCGGCTCCGGCCGGATGGGGTCCTGCCGTCCCTGGCGGCATCGATGCTGATCGCAACGGGTGCCGAACCCGGCGTCTGTTGGAAGCGAGGTGGCTGAGGTGGCCTGAGCCACCGATCGGTCGGATCCGGGGCTCAGGTCCTCCCTTCGGGCTCAGCCCTCCTGGAAGACCAGGGAGGCCGAATTGACGCAGTAGCGCTGACCGGTGGGGGCGGGGCCGTCATTGAACCGATGCCCCAGATGGGAGCCACAGTTGGCACAGAGGATCTCGGTGCGCACCATGCCGTGGCTGCTGTCGGTGCGGACGCTGATCGCCTCGCTCTGGATGCCATCCCAGAAGCTGGGCCAGCCGGTACCCGAATCAAACTTGGTATCGGAACTGAACAGCTCGGCATCGCAGCAGATGCAGCGATAGGTGCCTCGGCCCTTGTGGTTCCAGTAGGCACCGGTGAAGGCCCGCTCGGTGCCGGCTTCGCGGGTGATCCGGTACTGCTCCGCGGTCAGACGGGAGCGAAGTTCAGCCTCATCGACGGGTTGGGAGGACGGCAACGCGCCGGGAGCTTGCTCGTGGGCCATGGCCTGGGGGTTCATCGTCAGGCCGGCAGCCTAGGAAGGCGAAGCCGCCGCTCACGATGGCGGCAGCAGCTCCTCCACCAGGTCCGCCAGGGCCGTGACCGCACCGGGCTGGCCGCGCAGGGAGCGCAGATCGTCGCGCATCCCCTGCAACCGTTCCGGGCTGGCCAACCAGTCGGCGGCCTCGGCGGCAATCGCCTCCGGAAGGATCGTGCCCACGCGTTCGGGTACGACCCCCCGTCCGGCGCTGATGTTCGGCCAGGCCAGAAACCCGTGGTTGCGCATCCGCCAGACCGCCAGCAGCCGCCCCAGCAACCAGCGCAGAATCGGCAGGCGGGCCAGGATTCCAAGGCCGCCATCCCAGGCCTGCATCACCTCAAGGTGCTGGGTGGGGACAAGCACCAGCATCGGCACCCCGAGGGCCCCCAGTTCGGCGGTATTGGCCCCGACGGTGGTGAGCGCCAGGGCGCACTGACTCAGGGCGCCATGCACCGGGTGCTCCTCCAGCAGCACGATCTCCGTGCCGGCGGCCGTGCGCAGCCGCCGCTGCACGACGGCATCGGTTGCCGCTGACGGCGCCGGCTCCAGCAGCTGCGGCTGGCCGGCGGCATAGGAATCGGCGATCGGATTGGCGGGGCCCGCATAGCGCAGCAGGTCGGCGACGCTGGCGGTTGGAGCCAGCGGCAACAGGAAACGGCACCCGGGCCGCAGCCGCCGCAGGCGATCGGCGGTTTCGAGCAGGAACGGCATCCCCACGGCCAGCTTCGCCCCCTTGGAACCGGGTAGCAGCGCCACCCATTCACCTGCCGGCAGGGGGGCTTCATCGCGGGAGGCGGCCGAAAGATCGGCCATCAGGTCGCCCACCACCGTGCAACGGGAGCGCCAGCGTGGATGCAGGCGCTCAGCCGCCTCCACCCCCATGGCGGCGATGCGATCGTTCCAGCGGGGCCAGCGGGCCACCCATTCGGCATAGGTGAGGTGCCGATAACCCAGGCGAGCCGAGAGCAGCACCGTCCAGAACTGGTCGCCACCGAGGAAGACCACCACCCCCTGCCGCGGCCAGGGACCGAAGCGACGGGGGCGCAGCAACAGCCACCAGAAGCGATCGGCGGGCAGGATCCGCTCGAACAGGCCCATGCGCGCCGCCGCCTGAGGCTCGGAGCCAGTGGCATTCGGACAGGGCACCAGCACAAGCGTGACGGCAGCGCTCGCCTGCGGCTGCAACGGCCGCAGCGGCCGGCGCTGGTGCAGCCTGCGGGCCAGGGGCCGCACCCAGGTGCTCAGCTCCCCAGGCCCATTGGCCACCAGCACGATCGCGTAGGGATCCGGCGGGTGGAGATTGCCCACAGCCGCGTTGGAGCGACGGGGTTCAGGCCCCAAGGCAGAACCGGGGAAATGCTGTGCGGAAGCAGCTCGTCCGGATCCATCCATCCTCAGGCGATCGGATTCCAGCGGCTGGCCGGTCAAGTTGTGAAAAAGAGAAATGCGGATGGCGAGACTTGAACTCGCAAGGCCGAAGC
>CAIXOZ010000063.1 GCA_903921295.1 uncultured cyanobacterium
CGGCGACGCCACCGGCATCGCCGCGTTCCTCAGGACTACCCGGTTCCAGGGCCCGGCGCGCGATCAGCCCCCGCTGTTCGAGCGCCCTGAGCACGGCACGACTGAAGCCATCCTCGCCGCAGAGGCGATCCAGTCGCCGTCCGCCCCCATGGCGGTCGAGATGATCGAGCAGGGCCTGCTGGCGGGCCGTGCAGGGCCTGCCGCTGTCCTGAAGCTGTCGACGCTCGATCCACCAGTGGGACCGCGGCTGGGCAGGCGCACGACTGGGCTTTCTGCCGAGCCAGCCAGCGGGCAGGGCGGCCTTGAGGGTACGGAATACCGAGGTGTGGCACTGGGCGGCCACCGCCGTGATCCAGTCCTGCCAGGCTGGCTCGATGGCGGCCGCCTGGAGACGCGCGGCAATCGGCTGGACCACCTCTGTCGGCACATCCGCTGGACAGGACTCCAGCAGAGAGACCAGCAGACCGGTGTGGGGGCGTCCCCGCAGGCGCACCTGCACGAGATCGCCGGGGGAGAGCCGCAGGCCCTCGGGATTGGCATAGGTGAAGACCTGGCCCTCCCGCCCGGCCTCAACCCAGACCTGCGCATAAGGAGCAGAAGACTCGTGCACCGTCGCGGCCGGGGTCGACGCCAATCTTGCCAAGGCCACAAGCCTTTCTTAAGATGGGATCGTTGAGTGGCCGATGAGGCTGCTGTCGGAACCAGGCAGAGTTCCGTCCAGTGGGAAGACCTGTAGAGATGTCCCCGGAGCCCTGGCTCCTCGGCGATCCGGTCTGCGACCACCCCTGACAGCACTGCTTCCCAGGCCCCGGGCCCTCAGGGGGTCGGCATGCCCGGCTGTCCCAATCGAGATCCACCCCCTGAGCCATCGGAGATCCCCCAGCTGACAGCGTCTTTGCAAGCGTCTACTCGATGTCTCCGTCAAGACGCCCCAGTCCCACCGCTGCATCGCAACCCTCTCCCCCCTGCCTGTCGAGGCCTTGATCCGGCATCAGCCCGGATGCGTTTGGGAGGCGGCTTTCCGGAGCAAGGGCTGGGACCAGGGTTCAAACCCACGGCTGGAAGTTCAAGGACCCGATCCGTCACCTGGATGAGCACCAAAGCCCAATCGAAGCCCGGATCAGGGTGACCCGGCCGTTCCTCTGGAGGTCCAGGCGTTTTCGTCCTGACCCCCTGCGGAGCAGGTCCGGAGCCCAGGCCCGGTCATCACCGCCTGAGATCCCGTCCAAACGCCTCTTTGCTTCCGATCTGTTTTCCGGATCAGCCTCGGCTTTTCCAGCCTCCATCCCGACCAGTCCTCGGTACCTGAGACCGCACCCGCCAACGATCCTGAGCGCCGCCTCCTGAGTTCTGTCGCCGCGTTGTCGGCCAGGGACCTGGATGCGCCCTCCGCCTTACATCGTCTCCCGCCCCACCGCTGCCGCCCGTTCCATGACCCCAGCCACCAACGTCACCAACGCTCCGGAGATTCTGATGGTGGCCAGCGCCGCCGGTGGTGAGGTCATGGTCAAGCCGGGTCGCACCAAAAAAGCGGCAGCTGCCGCTGATGCCGCCTCCGGCGCCGAGGCGGCCAAACCGAAAGCGAAACCCAGAAAGCCGACCAGCGGCAAGACCATTGATCTGACCGACCTCGGAACGGAAGCATCGGCGACGAAGGCCGCCAACGGTGTCAGTCCGACCAAGACCAGCAAGGCCAGCGGCACGAAGAGCGCTGCGGCCAGAAGCGGCAGCAGCAAGACCCCAGCGAAGTCGACGACCAAGACCAGCCCGAAAACCGCTGCCAATGCGGCAAAGACGGCCGCCAGCGCCGCTCCGTTGGATCTGGAAGCCTCGGCCGATGCCCTGCTGCAGGATGCCGACGACGCCAGCGACAAAGCGACCGAGGACAAGAAGGCCGCCAAGGCCCTGGCCAGCATCAAGGTGGGACCGAAGGGGGTCTACACCGAAGACTCCATTCGGGTGTATCTCCAGGAGAA
>CAIXOZ010000064.1 GCA_903921295.1 uncultured cyanobacterium
ATGGCCTGATCGACCTGGAGATCAACGCCGTCGGTGATACCCACATCGTCGACCATCACACCAACGAAGACGTTGGCATCGCCGTGGGCCAGGCCCTGGCCCAGGCCCTCGGCGATCGCCGTGGCATCCACCGTTTCGGCCACTTTCTGGCGCCGCTCGACGAGGCGCTGGTGCAGGTGGCCCTGGATTGCAGCGGTCGGCCGCATCTCAGCTTCGGCCTGACGATCCCCGCCCAGAAGATCGGCAGCTACGACACCGAGCTGGTGAAGGAGTTCTTTGTGGCCGTGGTCAACAATTCCGGGTTGACGCTGCACATCCGCCAACTGGATGGCATCAATTCCCACCACATCGTCGAGGCCTGTTTCAAGGCCTTTGCCCGGGCGCTTCGGCAGGCGGTCGAGATCGATCCCCGGCGCGCCGGCAAAGTGCCCAGCAGCAAGGGCGTGCTGGAGCAGGCCGGCGCAGGAGCGGTTTAAGGGCCGCAGTGTGGCCGAAGAACCTCAGACCTCGAAGAACAGGGGGTCGAGGTCGTAGACGGTGCGGGCCTTGACGACGATCTCCAGGTCTTCGAGCATCCGGATCAGCTGGATGCCATCGAGCAGATCGATCGGGTCGACGCCTTCGCGGCCCGCTTCTTCCATCGCTTCCGGGGTGAAGCGACCGGTGGTGATGAACATGCCCTTGCTGGCCCGACCGGCCAGGGTGCCGCGGAATTCCCGGATCAGGGCGCGACTGATCGGCACCTGGGTCTTCTTGATGTGGAGCATCCCCTTCAGGCCCACCAGGCGATTGATCGCCAGGGTGCCGATCGCCGTCATGCTGCCGTCTTCGAGGCGCTCGCAGACCCGGACATCGCTGAAGCCCTGCTGGCTGAGCAGGCTCGTCAGCAGGCGGGCCATCACCTCCGGACTGAGGGAATCGAGGATCGGCAGCAGCTCATTGCCGGGAACGGTGCCGAGATCCCGGCTGGTGGGGAGGCCTTCCCTGCCGATCGCGGGCGTCGGGTTGCCGGCAGGAGCGGGCGACACGGCCGGGGCGCTGTCGGCGTTGCTGGGTGGCGGTGCCGTTTCGGTCTGCGCAGCCGGCGCGGCCACAGGCTTGGGGGTGCCTGGTTCCGGCGGAGCCGCCGGGGAGGTGCCGGTGATCGCCTGCAGGGTGGCGACGAAATGGCGCTGCGAGTCGTTGAAGAGCTGCTCGGTGGCGGGGAGCGAACCGGTGTCACTGGCGGCGATGCCGCTGGCGGTCAGCCGCACCTGATCGCGCTGAATCACCGTCAGGTAGCCCCAGCTGATCAGATGGGCGCGGGCCCACGTGAGATCGGTGCGGATCGAGGGTTCCCCATTGGCCCCCGGCTGGTCAAGCTGCCAGCTGGCCAGGCTCAACCTCTCGGCGGCGGCTTCAATCGATTCGGCCAGTCTCAGTTGACCGCCTTTATCCCTCAGGGCCTGAAGTATTGGAATCGCGTATTTGAGAAAGGATTTGTCCGGGCTCATGCGCTCTCAGTGATTCGGGTGGCGTTGGCAAACGGGCTTCGGTGGTGACCAGGTCAGGAGACCGGCCGGGGAACCAGGGAAGCGGTCGCGCGGCATGGGCCGGCAGACGCCTCGAATCAGAAGTCTTGGCAGTCTGAATCAGCCCAGATTAAGCGCCAAACCAGCTGTCTCACCGTGCTCAGGAGAGTCCTGCGGCGATGTTCCGGGGCGTTTTGGCTCGCTCCGGTCGCTGGGTCGCCGCGGTCGTGTTCCCGTGCGGGGCCGACGCTCGTCGCTTTACGGTTCGTTACGAGATGATGGAATGGGCCAGAGCTCAGCCGTTCGTCTTGTTGCCATGTCAGTCGCGTCCCCGTCGGAGTCCGTGGTCGAGTCCAGCCGCAGCCTCGGCTACGACCGCGCTGACTGGGCCAGTGCCTTCCGCAATGTCGGCACCGAACTGACTGCCCTGCCCCTGCAGGCCAGCCGTGGTCAGATCCCTGCGGGGCTTCAGGGCACCCTGTACCGCAACGG
The DNA here is from genome assembly GCA_903921295.1 of uncultured cyanobacterium. Classification (GTDB taxonomy): domain Bacteria; phylum Cyanobacteriota; class Cyanobacteriia; order PCC-6307; family Cyanobiaceae; genus CAIXOZ01. Next base: position 2,004 of record CAIXOZ010000064.1, read on the forward strand.
ACCCGGCCGGCTCGAGCGTTCCGGACGGTGGCTGCACCATCCGTTTGATGGTGACGGCATGATCACCGCCCTGCGCTTCGCGCCGGAAGGGGTGACCCTCACCAACCGTTTCGTGCGTACCGAAGGCTGGCTGGCGGAGGAAGCGGCGGATCAGTTCCTCTACCGCGGCGTCTTCGGCAGCCAGAAGCCTGGCGGTGCCGTGGCCAATGCCTTCGATCTCCGGCTCAAGAACATCGCCAACACCCATGTGGTGCAACTTGGCGATCAGCTGCTGGCCCTCTGGGAAGCGGCCGAGCCCCATGCCCTCGATCCCGACACCCTCGAGACCCGGGGTCTCTCGCTGCTCGATGGCGTGCTCAAGCCCGGTGAGGCCTTCAGCGCCCATCCCCGCTTCGATCCCGGGCACCATGGGGCCCCGCGCATGGTCACCTTCGGCGTCAAGACCGGACCGCGCAGCACGGTCCGGCTGATGGAGTTCGCCACCGAGGACGACCCCGCCACCGGCGTCAAGGCCGGTCAGCTGCTGAGCGAGCGCCGTGACAGCTTCAACGGTTTCGCCTTTCTGCACGACTTTGCGATCACCCCGAACTGGGCGGTGTTCCTCCAGAACGCCATCGCCTTCAATCCGCTGCCCTTCGTGCTCGGCCAGAAGGGGGCGGCCCAGTGTCTGCAATCGCAGCCGGGCGGCAAGGCCAGGTTCTGGTTGATCCCCCGCGACAGCGGCGCTTACGCCGGTCAGCCACCGCGGATCATCGAGGCTCCGGACGGCTTCGTCTTCCACCATCTCAATGCCTGGGAAGAGGGTGAAACGGTCGCGGTGGAAAGCATCTATTACGCCGATTTCCCCTCGATCGGTCCCGATGTCGATTTCCGTTCCGTCGACTTTGATCTGCTGCCCGAGGGGCTGCTGGAGCAGTGCCGGATCAATCTTGCCGATGGCACGGTCAGCACCATCCGCCTCAGTGAGCGCTGCTGTGAGTTCGCGATGGTCAACCCGGAGCGTGAAGGCCTTCCCTGTCGTTACGGTTGGATGGCGGTGGCCGAGCGCGACACGGGCAACGATCCCCTGCAGGCGATCAAGAAGCTGGATCTGCTCAGCGGTGAACGCCGGGTCTGGAGCGCGGCTCCTCGGGGTTTTGTCAGCGAGCCGCTGATGGTGCCCCGGGCTGGTGCCAGCGCCGAGGACGATGGCTGGGTGCTGTGCCTGATCTGGAACGGTGCCCGCTGCGCCAGTGATCTCGTGATCCTGGATGCTGCCTCGATGGAGGAGCTGGCGGTGCTTGAGCTGCCTCTGGCGATTCCCTATGGCCTGCACGGCAGTTTCGTGCCCGCCTGAGGGGGCCTCGGTCGCTGATCCGGCGCCTGTGGATGCAGCAGCCACCAGTGCGCCCGGACCACAGGCGCACTTGCGTTTGTTCTGATGACGCGATCCTCCAGGTTCCGTCGCCTCCTGGGGGCCTGCCACCGGCGCCTGGGCGCAGCCTCAGCCTGGGGCTGGTGACTGCCTGTTCTGCGCCAGGAGCGCCTGCAGCTGGGGTCGCAGCAGCCCGAAGGCCCGGCCGCGGTGGCCGCAGGCGGCTTTCTGCTCCCTGTCCATCTCGGCGAAGCTCAGGCCCAGCTCCGGGACAAGGAACACCGGGTCGTAGCCGAATCCACCCGCTCCCCGGGGAGCGGTCAGGATCGTGCCCGGGCAGTGGCCCTCCACCTCCAGCACCACCCGGCCCCTCGGATCGGCCAGGGCCAGGGCAGCGGTGAATCGGGCGCTGCGGGCTGCGGCTGTGCAGGCGCCGGCGGCCTCCAGCTCCTGGAGCAGCCGGGCGATCCGCGCCGGATCGCTGTCGGCGTAGCGGGCCGAGTGCACACCGGGGGCGCCGCCCAGGGCCTCCACACTCAGACCTGAGTCGTCGGCCAGGGCCCAGTAGCCTGTGGCGCTGGCCACGGCCACGGCCTTGAGCCGGGCGTTGGCAGCGAAGGTTGCACCGGTTTCCTCCACCTCCAGACCCTCGGGCTGGGCCCGGGTCTGAAGCGGCAGGTCGGCCAGCAGGGCGCCGAATTCGCGCACCTTGCCGGCATTGCCGCTGGCGATCACCAGATCCATGGGCTCAGGCTGAAGCGGAACGATCCAGGGCTTCATCAAACCATCGCCGCACACTCAGGCCGGGGTCGAACAGGCTGGCCAGGAAGGTGCTGCGATGCGTGGCGCCGGCCTTGCCGACCCGATCGGCGGTCAGCGGAATCGCCCCGTCCACAAGGATGCCGGTAGCGAGAGGATGGCCCTGCAGGCGCTGGTGTTCCTCCAGGCAGGTGATCGAGCTCCAGGGCGGCAACACCGTGTCGGAGATGCCGCCATAGAAGCGGCAGGGCATGGTGAAGGCGCCCTGCAGGGCCGTGTTGCTCTTGATCTTTGTGTAGAACTCGCCTTCGCCTCTGTTGTACTCCTCCAGGAATTCTTTTTTCAGCATCTCGTAGCCTTTCACCGGCAGTCTGATGCCGGGCTTCGTTGGATCCTGGGGGAATCGAATTGGATTGGTATGGGCCCAATTCACCTGGTTCCAGTCGTAGTCCTTGTTGTAGATGGCATGGCAGCAATCTTGATACTCTTCACGGATCGCGTCTCTTTGATCAGGTTTTTAATGCCACCCTGTGTTTCGTAGGCGCCGAAGAGGAGTGAAACGACCGGTGTGACCCAGTTGGGATCGCCGCAGAAATTGTTCATCCAGTAGCGGCAGACGCGTGGCAGGTCCGAGGGGGCGCTGACGGTGCTCACCCGGGTCGGTCTCCAGCGGGGGTCGCCCTGCAGCGCGTCTGCCAGCCAGAGGGTGTTCATGCCCCCCTGCGACCAGCCATGCAGAAAGAGCTCGGAGCTGCGCTGTCGATTCAGTTGCTTGAGCACCGCCTCTGACGCGGCCAGCATGTCCTGGATGGTCTGAACGGTGATCTCCTTCAGCGCAAAGGCCTGTCCGGGTTTGGAGATGCCGTTGCCAAGGTAATCAGCGGCGGCCACGATGTAGCCGTTGCCGGCCAGGGCAACCACGTTGCAGAGGGTTTCGATACTGCGGGGCAGTCCGGATGGGCTGGTGTTGAGCTTCTGGTCCTTGTAGATGCAGGAGGGTGCCTCAGCGGGCTCAAAGATGGTGCCGTGCTGCCAGGACACCATCGGCAGCGCCCGCGTTGGCGCGAGCTGCGGTATCGCCAGAAGTCCGCTGACGATCTCCTCGCGATGGGATCCCGGAATCCTGGTTATGTAAATGATGCGATAGAGGTCAACGCCGTTGCTTGCCCCCATCGAGGAGGCGTCAAACGGCGTCAGCAGATTGTTCTCGTTGAAGAACTGGTAGGTGCTTGCATAAGAAATCTCCTCAATCGGATCGCCGATCGCCTTGTTGAGATCGGTCGCGCTCGGCTCGCCGATCAGTTCGTAGGTGATGGTGCCGAGGTCTGAATGCTGGAAGCTGGCACTGGTCGGCGTCACGGCGGGCATCTCGGCGTCAAGACTGGAATGTTCCCGCAGTCTGTGATGGTCGGCCTGGCCTGGCAATCACCGCCACTCAGACCGAGTCGGCCAGCTGCCGGGCCCAGTCGAGCACCTCGGCCACCCGCGCTTCGCTGGGGGCTTCGCAGTAGAGCCTCAGCAGCGGTTCCGTGCCGGAGAAGCGCAACATCAGCCAGTGGCTGGGGCCGAGGCGAAGCTTGACTCCATCGGTGCGGATCACCTCCCGGACCGCTGCTCCCGCCACCTCGAAGGGAGGCGTCGCGGCCAGCAGCGCCTCGAGACGGCGGCGGCTGGCCATGTCGGGCAGGCGCAGGTCGAGGCGGTCGTAGGCGGCAGCGCCACCGTGGGCCTGCTGCAGCGCATCGATCCGCTGACCCAGGGGCATCCCGCCCTCCACCAGCGCTTCGATCAGCAGCAGTGCCGCGAACAGGGCATCGCGCTCAGGGAGGTGCATGCCGAAGCCGACCCCCCCCGATTCCTCGCCGCCCACCGGCACCTCGCCAGCCAGCATCACAGCGGCGATGTACTTGAAGCCCACTGCGTGTTCCAGCACCGGGCGACCCAGGCCTTCCGCCACTGCTTGCATCAGGTCGGAGCCGCTCACGGTCTTGACCACCGATCCCGGCAGCTGGCGGGCCCGGGCCAGGTGATCGATGAACAGGGGCATCAACAGCTGCGTGCTGCAGAACCGGCCCTGTTCATCGACGGCGGCGATGCGGTCACCGTCCCCATCGAAGACGATCCCCACGGCCGGCCGGCCGGCCAGGGTTGAGGCCCGCACCTCGGCGATCAGATCGGCCAGGTACGGGGCCAGCGGTTCCGGGGGGTGGCCGCCGAACAGGGGATCACGCGTGGCGCGGATCTCGCGCAGGTGGTCGCTGGCGGCGGCTCCGCTCAGCAGGCGTGGTAGCCCGCCCGCGGCTGAGCCGTGCATCGGGTCGACGATCACCTGCCAGCCGAGCCGTTCGAGGCCGGCGCTCAGGGCCGCTGTGTCCACGCGCGCCTGCAGGCCGGCCAGGTAGCGGCCCATGGCGTCAAAACGCAGGGTGGTGCCCTGGATCGGCACCGAAAGCCCGCCGGCCCTCAGGCGCGTCTCCACCCGAGCGGTCACTTCGCCGTCGACCGAGCCCCCGAAGGGCCCCTTGATCTTCAGGCCCAGCCACTCCGGCGGGTTGTGGCTGGCGGTGATCACCAGGGCGCCGAGGGCCTGGCGTTCCACCACCGCCCAGCTGGCGGCCGGCGTCGGGATTGCGGCTTCCGCCAGCACGGGCACCAGGTCCGCGCCGCGCACGGCGCTGGCGATCGCTTCGGCCAGTTCCGCCGCCAGAAAGCGGCGGTCGTAGCCGATCACCACCTCACGGCTGGTCAGCCCGGCAGGGGCTGAACTGGCCAGCTCACGGGCCGCCGCTGCCGCCACCGGCAGCAGCCGCTCGATCGTGAAATCGACGCCGAGGATTCCGCGCCAACCATCGGTGCCGAACTGGATGGGAGTCGCTTCCAGGGGCAGGGGGGCAGAGGCCATCGGCGCAGGCAGCACTGTGCCGGTGTTAGCAGGTCAACGGTCCAGGCTGCAGCGCCTTAGCGTCGTTTAATGCTTCGGGCCGGCGGCCATGCAAGCCCTCACGGATCGGCTCCTGCGCAGCTGGCTGCGCTGTCGCCGCCGGGCCTGGCTCGATCGTCATGGGGATCCTGCATCGCGCCGGTGGACGGCCCACCGCGCCCTGCAGCTCCAGGACCAGGTCCGCAGTTTTCAGTCGCTGCTCCCCAGCCGCCCTGGCCATGGCGAGGCCGCCTGTGCCGCCGGCGCCCCGGGGGTGGTCGGACTGCGCCTGGCCGACACCCTGGATGGGGGGCTGCGGGTGGAGGCCCATCCGCCGCTGCTGCTGCGGGAGGACGGCGCCAGCCGCTGGGGCGAGCACCGTTACCGTCCGGTGCTGGTGCGCCAGGGCCGCCATCTGACACGGGATCAGCGCCTGCAGCTGGCCCTCTGGGGCCGTCTGCTGCAGGCACACCAGCAGGCGCCGGTGTCCCATGCCGTTGTGGTCGCCGGCAGCGGCACGGCGATGCAGCGGGACCTGTTCCCGCTCGGCGCCGGCCTGCAGGCGCAGGCGCAGGAGAGCCTGCAGCGGCTGCAGCTGGATCTGGAGCGGCAGGATCCCCCCGAGCTGGTCAACGATCGCAAGAAATGCGTGCTCTGCAGCTGGCGCAGCCTCTGTGATCAGGAGGCGGGCGCCATCGGTCATCTGAGCGAGGTGAGCGGCATCGGCGGCAAGCGTCGCGATCTCCTGCTCGGTCTTGGCCTGGCCACCGTGGCGGATCTGGCTGCGGCCGATCCCGAGGGGCTGGCCGATCAGCTCGAGGCCCATGGCGAGCAGCACCGCGAGGCGGCCCTGGCTCTGGTGAATCAGGCGCGGGTGCAGGTGCAGGGCGTGCCACGTCGGCGGGATGGCGGCGTGGTGCTGCCCGAGCTGGCAACGGCCCCAGGGGTGCTCCTTTACGACATCGAATCCGATCCCGACGCCCGCGACGACTTTCTGCACGGCTTCGTGTTGCTGCAGCGTCGCGGCGATGGTTCCTGGCCGCCAGCCTCACAGGCGCGTTACCAGCCGCTGCTGGCCCGATATGAACACGGGGAAGCCCGCCTCTGGCGACGACTGTCAGTCCTGCTTGCCCGTTACCCGGATTGGCCGGTCCTGCATTACGGCGAAACCGAGCGGCTCACCCTGGTTCGAATGGCCCAGCGCCAGGGGGCTTCGGCAGCCGAGCTGTCCCGGCTCCAGGGTCGCTGTCTTGATGTGCATCAACGCCTGCGCCAGCACTGGCTGTTGCCGGTGAACAGCTATGGCCTCAAGGCGGTGGCCCAGTGGATCGGCTTCCGCTGGAGTCAGAGCGGGGTGGATGGAGCCAGGGCCCTGCTCTGGTGGCGTCAGTGGCGGCTGGCGGACCCTGGTCGCTTCACGCCGGCCCGCCACGACAACCTGCGCCGCATCTTCCGCTACAACCGCGACGACAACCTCGCCACCTGGGCGGTGGTGTCCTGGCTGCTCAATCCCCCGGCAGGCTGAAGCCCTCCGGCACCGACAGCAGCAGCCTTGGGCTGCCCTCCTCGCCGCTGCCGGTGAGCAGCGCTGATTCCTCGAGCGCACCTCTGCGCACCAGGGCCAGGCCGATCAGCAGCACCGCGTCGCCGCTCCCGTTCTCGGCGGCCCGGCCAGGCTGGGTCCCGTTCAGGCGGAGCAGGCTCGTGATCCGGCCGGCCCGTTCGCCGTCAGTCGTGCTCAGGGGCTGACCCGGTTGCAGCCGTTCCAGCCACTGCTCGGCCACGTCGGCCGGCCCCTGCCAGTGCCAGCGCCGCAGCTGCTGCTTGATGCCGTCATAGGTGACGAGCCGGGCCAGGGTCTCCTGGCCCACGTAGCAGCCCTTGCTCAGGCTCACCCGCGAGGCCAGTCCCAGCTCAAAGGGATTGGTGTCGCCGTTCAGTTCTGCCGGCGCGGCGGCCTGGCCCCGCTGGATGCGCCAGGCTTCAGCCGCTTCCGGGGCCAGGGGGCTGCAGGCCGCCAGCTCGGAGGACAGGGCGGTGTCCCCCCGCAGCACCAGCAGCGAGGGCCCAAGCTGAAAGCCCCCGCTCCCTTCGACACCGAGGGGCTGCCATTGGTCCTGCGCCACGTCCCTCGTTGCTTCGGCCGCAGGCCAGCCTTCGATCAAGCGCACCGGTTCGGTCGCTCCCAGGCACACCTGGTCGGCCGGGAAGAGCACCCGATCGAGCTGTTGCCGCACCTGATCGCCATCGCCGGCGGTGATCACCAGCCAGGCGCCAGCCGCATCGGCCAGCACCTCCACCAGGGCGGTCACCCGGGCGGTGGGGCTGAGGCAGCAGCTGCGGCGCCACTGGCCCGGGCGGGCCAGCTGCAGGTCCTGGCTGCTCTGGCCATGCAGGAAGCGCAGGCTGTCGGGCCCATCGAGGCGCAGGAGGGTGGCGGCCTGCTCGTGGCGCCAGGGAGCCTCGGGCGCGCTGAGCGGCCAGGGCGTCGGCTGGGACGCCGATGGTTGAGGGGTGCTCTCCATGGTCAGGTGCCCGGGGCTGCGGCCGCGGCGATCGCCTCGAGCTGAAACAGGCTGCGCAGTTCCAGTCCAGCGGCTTCAAGGGCGTCCTGGCCCCCTTCCTGGCGATCGACGATCGTCACCACCCGCTGCACCCGATAGCCGGCCTCGCGCAGTTGATGGACGGCCTTGAGGGACGAGCCGCCGCTCGTGACCACGTCTTCCAGCACCGTGATCACCTGGCCGGGCTCCGGCAGGGGGCCCTCCAGCCAGGCGCCTGTGCCGTGGCCCTTGGCCTCCTTGCGCACGATCAGGGCATCGAGGCTGCGGCCCTCGAGGGCGGCACTCAGGGCCACAGCGCTGACGAGGGGATCGGCGCCCAGGGTGAGACCGGCCACCGCCACGGCTTCGGCCTCCACCTCCGCCAGCATCAGGGAGCCGAGCAGGGCCAGGCCGGTACCGCTCAGGCTCACCGGTTTGCAGTTCACGTAGTGGTCGCTGCTGCGCCCTGAGGCCAGGGTGAAG
>CAIXOZ010000065.1 GCA_903921295.1 uncultured cyanobacterium
GCCAGGGTTGGCCCACTATGTCAGGCCAGGCCTGAAGCCGCATTTGAACGTCATGCCCCAGCGTCTCGGTGTCGAAGCCTTCCTCGGCAGCAGGGGTCCGGTTCTCGACGTGCGCAGCCCGTCGGAATTCAGCCAGGGGCACATTCCCGGTGCAATCAACCTGCCCCTGTTCTCCGATGACGAGCGAGCTGCCGTCGGTACCGCCTACAAACAGGAGGGGCGCCAGCAGGCGATAGACTTGGGCCTCGCCCTGATCGGTCCAAGGCTGACCGAGCTTGCAGGCGAGCTGAGGCGGCTGCAGGGTGAAGGCTCCTGTGGAGCGTCCGATCCGCTCAGGATCCACTGCTGGCGGGGGGGACAGCGCAGTGGCAGCGTTGCCTGGCTGGCGGAATTGTTCGATCTGCCGGTGGTGATGCTGGAGGGTGGCTACAAGGCCTACCGGCGCTGGGTGCTGGCCTCCCTGGAGGAGCCCTGGCCGATCCAGCTGCTCGGTGGCCGCACCGGCTGCGGCAAGACCGAGCTGCTGCTCGCCCTGCAGGAGCAGGGGGTAGCCGTGATCGACCTGGAAGGACTGGCCCATCACCGGGGCAGCAGCTTCGGCGGCCTGGGGCAACCGCCGCAGCCCACCAGCGAACACTTCGAGAATCGCCTGGTGACCCATCTGGTGTCGCTGCGCGATCAGGGCCCGATCTGGCTGGAGGCGGAAAGTGCCCAGATTGGGCGCTGCCGGATTCCAATTCCGATCTGGAAACGGATGCAGGAGGCACCGGTGCTTGAGATCACCCGACCGCTCCCCGAACGGCTGACCAGGCTGGTGCGCTTGTACGGCGGCCTCGGCCAGGCGGATCTGGCCCAGGCCACCGAACGGATCGCCAGGCGACTCGGACCGCAGCGGACCGCCCTGGCCCTGGCGGCGATCGAAGCCCAGGACTGGGCTGGGGCGGCAGAACAGATGCTGGATTATTACGACCGTTGCTACGACCACGAACTGGAGCGGAACCGCCTCAACCGGCTCGGCAGGCTCGACCTGGCTGGCCTCGATGACGGGGCCGCCGCCGCCGCCCTGCGGCAGCACCCTCCCGTCCAAAGCGATCATCTCCAACCCGGAGTGACACCCGGCGAAGGCCCGGATGCCCCCCCTGATCGCCCCAAAATCGAACCGGGTCCTGCCTAGGATCCCGTTTTGGACACCTGCCCATGGCCGCCGCCATCCAATTCTTCCGCGGGGTCGATGAGCCGGTGGTGCCTGACATCCGGATGACCCGCTCCCGGGATGGACGCACCGGCCAGGCGATCTTCGTGTTCGAAGAGCCGGAGGCCCTGCGCCCCGAATCCCTCGGAGACATCGCCGGCATGTTCATGGTGGATGAAGAGGGTGAACTCGTCACCCGTGAAGTGAATGCCCGCTTCGTGAATGGGAAGGCCTTCGCCCTGGAGGCCACCTTCACCTGGAAAACGGAAGCCGATTTCCAGCGCTTCATGCGGTTCGCCCAGCGCTATGCCGACAGCCATGATCTCGGCTTCGCCGAGAAGGACAACGCCTCCGACGAGGAAGATGGTGATCCGCAGGGCTGATCCCTCTTGAAGTTCGGTCAATGGCTGGGTCTGTTGGCCATCACCGCCTCTCTGGTGCTCCTCTGGAGCCTTCGGGAGGTGGTGATTCTGGCTTTGGCAGCGGTGGTGCTGGCGATGGCGCTCTGCACCCTGGTGGGCACCGTGCGGCACCGGCTCGGCTGCCCCAGGCCCTTGGCCGTGCTGATCAGTGTGCTGATGCTGACGCTGGTGGTGGTGATCGGCCTGACCGCCGTGGTGCCCCCCTTCGCGGAGCAGTTCAGCCAGCTGCTCGGCAAACTTCCCGACGCCGGCAGGATTCTCTACGGCCTGCTCCACCAGGGACTTGAGGGCGCCTCCGCCATGTTTTATGGCCGATCGGATGGGGGCCTCAGCTGGTTGCATCACGATTGGGGCAAGACCTTGCCCAGTCGCTCCGACGCCCTGATCAATGGCCTAGGAGGTGGTGCCAGTCGACTGCTCAATCTGGCCGGCAGCCTCGGCACCGGGGTGGTGCAGCTCCTGTTCGTGCTGGCCGTGGCCCTGATGATCGGCGCCCAGCCGACGGCCTACAGGAATGTGGTGATTCTGCTGGTGCCGTCCTTCTACCGGCGCCGGGCCCTGGTGGTGCTCGAACTCTGCGGCAATGCCCTGAGCAGCTGGATGGTGGGGGTGGTGATCAGCTGCTCCTGCGTCAGCCTGCTGTCGGCTATCGGCCTATCCCTTCTGGGCGCCAAGCTGGTGGCGGC
>CAIXOZ010000066.1 GCA_903921295.1 uncultured cyanobacterium
ACCGAGTTCCTGCACCCCAAGGACGGCGTCTTCCCCGAGAAGGTCAACGAAGGCCGCACCATGGTCGGGCACAATGCTCGTCGCATCGGCGCCAACCCTGATCCCAGCAGCCTCAAGTTCACCGGCCGGAACACCTTCGATTCCTGAATCGAGTGATCCGCAGGGTCTGGACCTAGAAAAGCGGGGCCAGGCGCCCCGTTTTTTTATGGCCTGTTCATCGACCTGATGCTTCCCGCGATTCCCCCCACCGACTTCCTGGAAGCCGTGGCCGCCGGGTCCACCTTCGTGCCGGTGACCAAGCGCTGGCCGGCCGATCTGGAGACCCCGCTCACCACCTGGTTGAAGGTGGGAGCGGACAGCCCCCATGGCGTGCTGCTCGAATCGGTCGAGGGCGGCGAACAGGTGGGTCGCTGGAGCTTTGTTGTCACCGATCCGGTCTGGACGCTCACCTGCCGGGGCGATCAGGCCTGCCTGAACTGGCGGGACGGACGTCGGCAGCAGCTTCAGGGCAACCCCCTGGCCCTGCTCGATCAGTGTCTGCAACCGATCCGTCCGGCCCCCCTGCCCGATCTTCCGCCCGTCGGTCAGTTGTTCGGGGTCTGGAGTTATGAACTGATCCGCTGGATCGAACCGCGCGTGCCGGTGCATCCCACCGCGCCCGGCGATCCTCCCGACGGCAGCTGGATGCTCGCCGACAGCCTCCTGGTCTTCGATCAGGTCAAGCGCCAGATCACCGCGGTGGCCTACGCGGACCTCAGCACCGGCGCCGATCCCGCAGCGGCTTACACCCAGGCCCGGCAGCGGATTGCGGAGCTGGAAGCACGGATGCAGGCACCTCTGCCCGCCGGCGTGACCCCCCTGGCGTGGCAGGAAGGCCAGGAGCTCAACCTGCCCCTGACCAGCAACCGCAGCCGCGAGGACTTCGAGGCGGCCGTCAGCACCGCCCGCGAACACATCGCCGCTGGTGATGTGTTTCAGCTGGTCCTGAGCCAGCGGCTGCAGACCAGCATCGACAGGGATCCGTTTGAGCTCTACCGGAGCCTGCGGATGGTCAATCCATCCCCGTACATGGCCTTCTTCAACTTTGGAGGCTGGTTCCTGATCGGATCCAGTCCCGAGGTGATGGTGAAGGCCGAACCACGCCGTGATGGCCGCATCCAGGCCTCCCTGCGGCCGATCGCCGGCACCCGCCCCCGCGGCCGGGACAGCGACGAGGACAAGGCCCTGGAAGCCGATCTGCTGGCCGACCCCAAGGAACGGGCCGAACACGTGATGCTGGTCGATCTCGGCCGCAACGATCTCGGCCGGGTCTGCGAGGCCGGCACCGTCAGCGTGGCCGAGCTGATGGTGATCGAGCGCTACTCACACGTGATGCACATCGTCAGTGAGGTGCAGGGCCTGCTGGCCGAAGGGCGCACGATCTGGGATCTGCTCAAGGCGTCGTTCCCGGCCGGCACCGTCAGCGGCGCGCCGAAGATCCGGGCCATGCAGCTGATCCATGCGCTCGAGCCCGATGCCAGGGGGCCCTATTCGGGGGTCTACGGTGCGGTGGACCTGGCCGGGGCTCTGAACACGGCGATCACGATCCGAACGATGGTGGTGCGGCCCGCAGCGGATGGACGCTGGACGGTGCAGGTGCAGGCCGGCGCCGGCATCGTGGCTGACTCCGTGCCCGCCTCCGAGTACCAGGAAACCCTGAACAAAGCCCGGGGCATGCTCAAGGCCCTGGCCTGCCTGCAACCCCCCACCGAGTCCTGCGAGATCGGCACATGAGCCATCCCCTGCTTCTGAAGGGGTTCGAGGTGGAGCTGTTCACCGGGCGCGGTGATGGCACCGTGGTCGGCTGCTCAGCCGCGGCCGCCCGCGACCTCGAAGGCTTCGTGACCGAGCCCGATCAACGCAACCTCGAGTACACCACCCCACCGGACGCGAGCTATCACCGGCAGCTGGCCCTGCTGCTCGAACCGCGTCAACGCCTGCGGCCCTGGCTGCACAAGCGGGGCCTGACCCTGCTTCCCGGCAGCACCCTCAGCCTCGGGGACAGCCAACACTTCGAGCGCTCTGACCCCCGCAACCCATACCACGGCTACATCGAAGCCACCTACGGCACCCGCGTCGTCACCGCCAGCGTCCACATCAACCTGGGCCTGGAAGGCATGGAGGCCCTCTTTGCCGGCCTGCGACTGCTGCGCTGTGAAGCGTCCCTGCTGCTCGCCCTGAGCGCCTGCTCACCGTTCCTCGACGGTCGGATCACCGGTGTCCATTCCCAGCGCTGGCTTCAGTTCCCGCTGACCCCGGCCCAGGTGCCGCTGTTCCGGGATCACGGCCATTTCATCGCCTGGATGGAGGAGCAGCTGCGGCTCGGCACGATGCAGAACGTGCGCCACCTCTGGACCTCGGTCCGCCCGAACGGCGACGATCGCCCCCACGACCTCAACCGCCTCGAGATCCGGATCTGTGATCTGATCGCCGATCCCGAACTGCTGCTGGCAGTGACCGCCTTCATCGAGCTGCGCCTCTTGCAGCTGCTCGCTGACCTCCCAGGCAACGATCCCCTGCTGGCTTCCAGCCTCACCCTCGAGGCCCTGGCGACCCTGGCCGATGCCAACGATCGGGCCGTGGCCAGGTCCAGCCTGGACGCCCAGCTGCGCCACTGGCGCGACGGCCGGCCCCTGCAGGCGCGTCGCTGGATCGAATCCAACCTTGCCGACCTGCAGCCCCTGGCTCAGACAATGGGTCTCGAACAACAGCTGGCCCCCCTGCAGGCGATCCTCCGGGACGGCAACCAGGCCATGCGCTGGCTGGCCCTTGCGCATCAGGGACAGAGCATCGCCACGATCCTGCAGGCGGAGACCCGGCAGCTGGAACGAAAGGAAACGGAGCTGTTGGAGGCCCTCGCAACAGACGGGATCCGTCCTTTGGGATGATCATGACGTCATCCGAAGCCGTCCCCGCCTCCATGCGGCAGCAGCATCAGCCAGGCCTGCCCTCCGATCTCCAGGGGGCCTCGACCCCGATCCAGCCGGCACCACAGGTGACCCGGTTGCTGGCGGAGCGCCTGGAGCTGGTGGAGGAGCTCTGGCAGACCGTCCTCCGCAGTGAATGTCCGCCCGGGCAGGCGGAACGGCTGCTGCGCCTGAAGCAACTCAGCGATCCTGTCACCGGCGACGGCGACGGACACGACGGTGACACCACCGAAGCGATCGTCGCCCTGATCCGCGACATGGACCTGGCCGAAGCGATCGCTGCCGCCCGGGCCTTCTCCCTCTATTTCCAGCTCGTCAACATCCTCGAACAGCACATCGAGGAAGACAGCTACCTGGCCAGCCTGCGCGCCCATCCCGACGCCCAGACCCCGGCTGACCCCTTCCAGCCGCCCCTGGCCAGCCAGAGCGATCCGGCCACCTTCCGGCAGCTGTTCGAGCGCCTGCGGAGCCTGAACGTGCCCCCCGCCCAGGTGGAGGCGCTGCTTCGCGATCTCGATCTGCGCCTGGTGTTCACCGCCCACCCCACCGAGATCGTTCGCCACACCGTGCGCCACAAGCAGCGGCGGGTGGCTGCCCTGATCCAGAAGCTCCAGCAGGACCAGCCGGCCTTCAGCGAGGAGAGCACCCTGCTGCGTCTGGAGCTCGAGGAGGAAATCCGCCTCTGGTGGCGCACCGACGAACTGCATCAGTTCAAACCGTCGGTTCTCGATGAGGTCGATTACGCCCTGCACTACTTCCAGCAGGTGCTGTTCGAGGCCCTGCCGCTGCTCCGCAGCCGCATCCGCACCGCCCTCAGTCGCAGCTATCCCGACGTGGTGCCGCCCCGTGAGGAGTTCTGCACCTTCGGCTCCTGGGTCGGGGCCGATCGCGATGGCAACCCCTCGGTGACCCCGGAGATCACCTGGCGCACCGCCTGCTATCAGCGCCAGCTGATGCTTGAGCGCTACACCCGTGCCATCTCCGACCTGCGCGACCAGCTGAGCATTTCGATGCAGTGGAGCCAGGTGAGCCCGGCCCTGCTCGAGTCCCTGGAAATGGACCGACTGCGCTTCCCGGAGATCTACGAAGCGCGTGCCGCCCGTTACCGCCTCGAGCCCTACCGACTCAAGCTCAGCTACACCCTGGAACGGCTGCAGCTCACACTTCGCCGCAACCAGACCCTGGCGGAAGCCGGCTGGGAAGCCCCCGCCGACGCGCACCGCCCCAGCGGTGCCAGCACGAGCAACGGCCATGGTCCTGGCTCCGGCGGCCAGCTCACCGCCCAGCCGGCGCCGGAACTGCACTACGCCACGGTGCAGGAGTTCCGCTCCGATCTGGAACTGATCCGCGACAGCCTCGAGAGCACCGGCCTGAGTTGCGAACCGCTGCAGACCCTGCTCTGTCAGGTGCACATCTTCGGCTTCACGCTCGCCAGCCTCGACATCCGGCAGGAGAGCACCCGCCACAGCGATGCGATCGACGAGCTGACCCGTGAGCTGGAACTTCCGGTGCCCTATGGGGCGATGCGTGAGGAGCAGCGGGTCGCCTGGCTGCTGAATGAGCTGCAGACGCGCCGACCGCTGCTGCCACCGGCAGGCCGCTGGAGCGCGACCGCCGCCGAGACCTTCGCGGTCTTCCGGATGCTCAAACGCCTGCATCAGGAATTCAGCCCGCGGATCTGCAGCACCTATGTGATCTCGATGAGTCACACGGTCTCTGACCTGCTGGAGGTGCTGCTGCTGGCCAAGGAGGCCGGGCTGGTCGATCCCCGCAGCCGCCACTCCAGCCTGTTGGTGGTGCCCCTGTTCGAAACCGTCGAAGACCTCCAGGGCGCCCCGGCGGTGATGGATCAGCTGTTCCGCGATCCCTTCTATCGCCAGGTGCTGGTCAACAGCAGCGAGAGCGGCGGTCCGCTGCAGGAGCTGATGCTCGGCTACTCCGACAGCAACAAGGACTCAGGCTTCCTCTCCAGCAACTGGGAGATCCATCGGGCCCAGATCGCCCTCCAGAAGCTGGCCACCGATCACGGGATCGCCCTTCGCCTCTTCCACGGCCGCGGCGGTTCGGTCGGACGTGGCGGCGGCCCCGCTTACCAGGCGATCCTGGCCCAACCGAGCGGCACCCTGCAGGGACGGATCAAGATCACCGAGCAGGGTGAGGTGCTCGCCTCCAAGTATTCGCTCCCCGAGCTGGCGCTTTACAACCTGGAAACGGTGACCTCCGCCGTGCTGCAGAACAGCCTGATCAGCACCCCGGTCGATGACACCCCCAGCTGGAACACCTTGATGGAGCGCCTGGCCGCCCGCTCCCGCGATCACTACCGACGGCTGGTCCATGACAACCCCGATCTGGTGTCGTTCTTCCAGCAGGTGACCCCGATTGAGGAGATCAGCAAACTGCAGATCTCCAGTCGCCCGGCCCGTCGCAAAAGCGGCGCCCGCGACCTTTCCAGCCTGCGGGCGATCCCCTGGGTGTTCGGTTGGACCCAGAGCCGTTTCCTGCTGCCCAGCTGGTTCGGTGTCGGCGCCGCCCTGCAGGAGGAGGTGAACCAGGATCCGGCCCAGCTGGAGATGCTGCAGCTGCTCTACCAGCGCTGGCCCTTCTTCCGGATGCTGATCTCCAAGGTGGAGATGACCCTCTCGAAGGTCGACCTCGATCTGGCGCACCACTACGTGCGCTCCCTCGGCCAGGCCGACGACCGCCAGGCCTTCGAGGCGATCTTTGCCGCCATCGCGGCTGAGTTTGTCCTCACCCGCGACCTGGTGCTGCAGATCACCGGCCACGGCCGTCTTCTCGATGGCGACCCCGCCCTGCAGCTGTCGGTGGATCTGCGCAACCGCACCATCATTCCGCTCGGCTACCTGCAGGTGGCGTTGCTGCGACGCCTGCGCGATCAGAACCGACAACCGCCTGGACGGGAGGCGCCTGCCGATGACGGCGGCGACGGCCGCACCTACAGCCGCAGCGAGCTGCTGCGCGGCGCCCTGCTGACGATCAACGGCATCGCCGCCGGCATGCGCAACACAGGTTGAGTCGACGGTGTCTCTGTTGATTCCCTTTCGCAATCAGAACCAGATCCCACCGTTGCCCACGGGCTATCGGCTGCTCCAGGACCGTCCGCCGACGGCCCATGAACTCCATCGTCTGCTGGCGGAATCCGGAGAACCGCTGCGCCTGGAAGAGCGCTGGCAACGGGCCCTCGCCCGCAGCACCTGGCACCTGAGCCTGTGGCGCGATGACGGCTTGCTGGTGGGATTCGTGCGCGCCACCAGCGATCAGGCCCTGAATGCCAACCTCTGGGATCTGACCGCCGACAGCCAGGACCCCCACCACGACGTGCTGCTCCAGGTGCTGGTGCAATCCGCCCTGAACCAGCTGCGGCGCGACCTCTCGGGGTGCAGCATCTCCCTGGCGGCACCACCGCAGGCCCTGACGACGCTGCGCCGCTGTGGCTTCGTGATCGATCCAGGCGGCATCCGGGCCATGGGCCGCTGGATCACACCGTCGCACTGATCACAGCACCTGACTGATCAGAGCCACCACCGGTTCCACCCTAGGACTCAACCCTGGCACGGTGCGGAGCCTCCAGCCGTTCCTGGTGGGTCGGCAAGGCCACAGTCACCCGTCCGGACAAGACCTGGAAGAGAGCCTGGCCCTGACCGACGCGTCCGATCGGGACACCCTTGAATCCGCTCTGTTCCGGCAGAAGCGGTGAAAACGAGCATGGAGGGACTCGAACCCCCGACACTCAGAACCGGAATCTGATGCTCTATCCAACTGAGCTACATGCCCTTGCCCAGGATGGATGGCTTCTGAAGCCCCTCCCTGGAATCAGTACCCGCCGGAGCGAGGCGCTGATGGAGCTACCTTAGCCGCTCATCGCCCCGGTCCGATTCGGCTGCAACGCCTGGAGCTGCTGCACTTCCGCAACCTGCAGCGGTTGGAGCTCGATCTGGAGGCCCCCAGGCTGTTGGTGATCGGCCGCAATGGCGAAGGGAAATCGAATCTGCTCGAGTCAGTGGAACTGCTCGGCAGCCTGCGCTCGCATCGCACCGCCAGCGATCGCGATCTGGTGCAGCACGGGCAGGCCAGCGCCCGGGTCGCCGCCCTGAGCCTGGAGGGGGATCGGCTGGAACTGGACCTGCGCCGCGTCGGGGGTCGCCAGGTGAAGCGCAATGGCAAGGTGCTCGAGCGTCAGTCCGATCTTCTCGGCAACCTGCGCTGCGTCGGTTTCAGCGCCCTCGATCTGGAGCTTGTGCGCGGCGAACCGGCCCTGAGGCGCCATTGGCTCGATCGGGTGGTGCTGCAGCTCGAGCCGGTCTACAGCGAGCTGCTCAGCCGCTACCAGCGCCTGCTGCGACAGCGCAGCCAGCTGTTGCGCAAGGGCCTGGCCCCATCGCAGCGGGACTCCCTGCTCGACGCCTTCGACCTGCAGATGGCCGTGATCGGCACCCGGCTGCATCGCCGTCGACGCCGCGCCCTGAACCGACTGGCGCCCCTGGCAGGTGCCTGGTACCGGCAGATCAGCGATGCCCAGGAAAGCCTCAGCATCGACTACCGCAGCGGCAGTCGGCTGGAAGGCGAAGAGGACGAAGCCCTCTGGCGGGAGGCGCTGCTGATCCAGCTGCAGGAGCAGCGCCGCGATGAATGGCGCCTCGGCCAATGCGGCGTCGGCCCCCACCGGGATGACGTGGCGCTGCTTCTCGATGGCCAACCGGCACGCCGCTATGCCTCGGCCGGCCAACAGCGCACCCTGGTGCTGGCCCTGAAACTGGCGGAACTTGAACTGGTGGCCGAGGTGTGCGGCCAGCCGCCGCTGCTGCTGCTCGATGACGTGCTGGCCGAACTGGACCCGGTGCGCCAGGAACGCCTGCTGATGGCGGTGGGCCAGGGCCATCAGTGCCTGGTGAGCGCCACCCACCTCGGCGCCTTCACCGGGGGCTGGCGGCACCACTCCCAGGTGGTGGAGATGCAGGCAGGAGTCCTGATCCCCCATGCCACGAGCGACTGAATCACCCCTGGCCAATCAGGTTGCCAGGGGGTATGGTTGTGGGCTGTATGTGTGCACCCTGATGACTCAGGCCTTGCCCTGCCTCCACCCGAATCCCGGATGGACCGGTGCCGGCTCGACCAGCAGCCCGACGCTCCCGAACACCACCGATACGGTCGGCAAACACTGCATCCTTGAGCTCTATGAGTGCGATGCAGCCAAGCTCGACGATGAAGCCTTTCTCAGGAACGCCATCACGACAGCAGCCAAGCGTGCTGGCGCCACCCTGCTCAATCTGATCACCCACCACTTCGATCCCCAGGGTGTGACGGGGCTTGCCCTGCTGGCCGAATCCCACATCTCGATCCATACCTGGCCCGAGTCGGGCTATGCCGCGGTCGACGTGTTCACCTGTGGTGACCACACGATGCCGGAGAAAGCCTGCGCCACCCTGGTCGAAGAGCTGGGTGCCGGGAATCACCGCCTCAGCAGCTTCCGTCGCCTGACGCCGGATGCCATCGCCGGCAGCGCCCGCGAACCGATCCTGGCGGCTCCTACCGCCAACTGAGCGGAAATCGCCCATGGGCGGTTTCCGACAGAATCCCAACGCCCCCGGCCTGCCGGAGGGCGTTTTTTGTCGGCGCTCTCCGCGGAAGCGGCCCCGCGGACTCAACCCGCAGCCCCAGCGGGGCCGGCGGCCTCGGTCCGCGCGGAGTCCTGCAGGTTGCGGTTGAGCTTGCCGCTCACCAGCCCCTCCAGATCGAGCGCAACGGCGGTGAAGCCCAGGGCCAGAAACCGCTGCACGAGCTCCTGACGCACCGAGGGGTGGTGGTCCTCTGGCCGGTCGGCCCCCCTGTGGGCACCGGCGGCTTCCTGGCCGAACTGCCGTAGCAACCGGTTCAGATCGTCGCCGCCGAGCTCCACCCGGGCCGTCTCCCCCTGACTGCGCACCCGCAGGGAGACAAAGCCCTGCTGCCGCAACCACTGTTCCGCCGCGGCCACCCGCTCCAGGCGCGGACGGCTGATCGGCTCTCCGTAGGGGAAGCGGGAAGCCAGGCAGGGCTGGGCCGGCTTGTCCCACCAGGGCAGCCCCAGGGCACGTGATAACTGGCGCACGGCGGCCTTGTCGATCTGCAGATCCGCCAGAGGCGAGAGCACGCCATGCTCCCGGGCCGCCTGAATGCCCGGGCGGTGGTCGCCGAGATCATCGCGATTCACGCCATCGAGCACCCTGGCCCCACCGGCCGCCGCCGCGATCGGAGCCAGCTGACGATGCAGCTCCCGCTTGCAGGCGTAACAACGATCCTCCGGGTTGCTGCGGTAGGCGGGATCGTCGAGTTCCGCGGTGGTGATCTCCCGATGGCGCACGCCGAGCCAGCGGGCCTGGTCGCGGGCTTCCTGCAGCAGATGGGGCGCCAGGGCCGGGGACACCGCCGTGACCGCCTCAGCCCGATCACCCAGCTGCTCGGCAGCGATCGCAGCCACCAGGGTGCTGTCAACACCGCCGGAGTAGGCCACCACCACCCGCTCCTGGCCGCCGATCCAGGCGCGCAGGGCCTCCAGACGGCCCTGCAGCGGTTCCGTCAGTGATTCCAGCAGCGACAATGGCGGCACGGCAGGCATCAGCACCGAAGAGGCTCGTTAGGATCCACCGTAAAAGGACCCCGCCGGCAGTGCCCGCCCGCCCCTCTGCCACCCCGTCCTCGAGCTCCGTCCGCAGCCAGGGAAGCGATGCCCGCAGCGGTACCGGTCGTGGCATCGGGATCCGCACGGCCGCCCGCCGCGAGGAGAGGGCCAACGGCCAGCTTCACGTCTATGACGGCGATGGCAAAGGCAAGAGCCAGGCCGCCCTGGGTGTGGTGCTGCGGACGATCGGTCTCGGGATCTGCGAGCAGAAACGCACCCGCGTCCTGCTGCTGCGCTTCCTCAAGGGTCCGGGCCGCTCCTACGACGAGGACGCGGCGATCGAAGCCCTTCAGCAGGGCTTTCCGCACCTCATTGATCAGGTGCGGACCGGTCGTGGTGAACACTTCAGCGCCGAAGAGGTCACCAGCTTCGATCGCCAGGAGGCCCAACGCGGCTGGGACATCGCCCGGGGCGCCATCGCCAGCGCCCTGTACTCCGTGGTGGTGCTCGATGAGATCAACCCGGTGCTGGAGCTGGGGCTGCTCGATGTCGAAGATGTGGTGAAGACCCTGATGGGCCGCCCCGCCGGCATGGAGGTGATCTGCACCGGCCGGGCCGCACCGCGATCCCTGGTGCAGCTGGCCGATCTGCATTCAGAGATGCGTGCTCACCGGCGCAGCGATCTGATCGATCTCGACGACTACGAGAGCGCCGAGGGCCTCGATGGCATTGAGATCTATACCGGTGAGGGCAAGGGCAAGAGCACCAGTGCCCTCGGCAAAGCCCTGCAGGCGATCGGCCGCGGCATCAGCCAGGACAAGAGCCACAGGGTGCTGATCCTGCAATGGCTGAAGGGCGGCAGCGGCTACACCGAGGATGCGGCGATCGCCGCCCTGCGCGAGAGCTATCCCCACCTGGTGGATCATCTGCGTTCCGGCCGTGACGCCATCGTCTGGCGCGGTCAGCAGCTGCCGATCGACTATGTGGAAGCGGAGCGGGCCTGGGAAATCGCCCGGGCAGCGATCTCGAGCGGCCTCTACAAAACCGTGATCCTCGATGAGATCAATCCCACCGTTGATCTCGAACTGCTGCCGGAGGAGCCGATCGTGCAGACCCTTTTGCGTAAGCCTTCAGAAACAGAGGTGATCCTCACAGGCCGCTGCAAGC
>CAIXOZ010000067.1 GCA_903921295.1 uncultured cyanobacterium
GGCATTCAGCAGGGCGGCCGCTTCATAGCGGGTCATCGCCTTGCCACCACCAACGGTGCCGTTGGGGTAGCCGGCCACGCAGCCGTACGTCTCCACCAGGTTGCTGAGGGCCTGATAAGCCCAGTCAGTCGGCCTGACGTCATTGAACTGGCTGATGCTGGTGACCTGCTCGTCAGCGCTGCTGAACTCGTCGAGCGCGATCGAGGGAGCGGCGCTGGCGGAGGCGCCCCCGAGGGCAGCAGTGATCAGCAGCGGCGCCAGGACGACGGACTTCAGCAGGGGCGAACGAAAAACGACCATGAAACCCACACCGAAGGACACAGGCCAGGCGCTGACCAGCATGGGGATAATGATAACGGTTCTCAGGGACAAGGCCACGGGCGCTGCCCTCCCGATCACCGGACTCCGGGATCCGCTATCCAGAAACCCGGCTTGCCTCAGCGAATCGCATTCCACTGCTGCACCAACGCCGCTGCCGCTGTTCGATCGCAGCGGCCGCCCAGCCCCTCAACGATCAGACAGGTGTTGGCCGTGAGCGTGACCATCAGGTTGTCGCCGCCATTGTCCGCAAGGAGAGGGCGGCTGGCGATCGGCACACCGCTGAGGTCACCGATGCGCACCAGCGCTCGACCCGGCGGCTGCTGCTCACTGAACAGAGCACCGGGTCTGAGCTGCCGCAGGTGTTGCACCACGGCCGTCATGGCAGCAGGCCGCAGGCTGGCGCTGGCGCTGTCGGCATCAAGCAGCGCCAGCTCCCTGAGCTGATAAGCCCGGGCCAGGCTGGCGAAGGCACGATGTTCAGTGGCCAGGGTTCGCGGTGGGGGCACCGTGGCGAACTGACGCTGATTCCAGCCGTGCAGAGCGATCAGGCTGGCCTGCATCGCCCGGGAACGCGCTGCGATCGCGGGGGCCGCAACCGGTTCCAGCTGTTGCAGACGCGCACGCACCACCGCCACCACGGCACTCGCCTGGCGTGGGTCGTGCCAGACGTGGGGATCGCGATCACCGGGGCGATGGGCATGCTCGCCAGACGCTTCCTGCGCATGGCTGTCACTGGCTTCGGCACCCTGGCTGCTGGTTGGCGAAGCGCGGCGATCATCAAGCTCTGGACTGTCTGGCACCGCCAGCTCCGCCACTTTCACCGCCTCCGGCAGCCGTTCAAGCGACGGGGTGAGGCCATACCCATTGATCAGCACCAGCTGCGCGGCACGGATCTGACGGCTCTGTTCCGGACTGAGCTGCAGCTGGTGGGGATCATCGCTGGGAGCCAGCAGGCAACCGACCCGAAGGGCATCGGCGGCCAGTCGCCGGGTGATGTCGCAGAGGGCTCCATCGGCGGCGATCACCTGCGGCGCAGAGGCGGCCGTGCAGCCCAGGAGGATCAACGCCGGAACCAACAGGCAGGACGGCAGAACCAGACGCACAACCGCAGCCATCCGCATGCCTGAATGATAACGGTTCTCATCTTTGCGACCTGTTTAGGTTGTGGACAGAGGCGGCAACGATGGTGCTGAAGGTCAGCGATCTGAGCGTGCAACGCGGCAGGGGGCTGGCGCTGGACCATGTGAG
Source organism: uncultured cyanobacterium (assembly GCA_903921295.1). GTDB lineage: Bacteria > Cyanobacteriota > Cyanobacteriia > PCC-6307 > Cyanobiaceae > CAIXOZ01. Next base: position 1,570 of record CAIXOZ010000067.1, read on the forward strand.
CTTCGCCCTGCCCGCCGGCTCCCTGACGGCACTGGTGGGCCCGAACGGCGCCGGTAAGAGCACCCTGCTGCAGGCGATCGAGGGTCAGCTGCCCCTGACTTCCGGGGCCATCGCGATCGACGGGCACCCGCACACCAGCGCTGAAGCCCGCCGCCAGCGGGCGTTGATGCCCCAACGCGGCGAGATCGCCTGGACATTCCCGATCCGGGTGCGTGAGCTCGTGGCCCTGGGACGCCTGACCAGCCAGCGCGCCGGCTGCTGCGATGTCGAAGCCGCCCTCCAACGGGTGGGTCTGGCCTCACTGGCCGATCGACGGCTTGATCAACTCTCGGGTGGTCAACAGCAACGGGCGCTGCTGGCGCGCACCCTCGTCCAACCGGCCCGGTTGCTGCTCCTCGATGAACCCTGCGCCGCCATCGATCCCCCCACGCGCACGGAGCTGCTGCGGGTGATGCGTCAGCTGAGCGATGCGGGCCTCACCCTGCTGGTGAGCAGTCACGACTGGGGCCAGGATCTTGACGCCTATGACCGTGTGCTGGTGCTCGATCGACGGCTGCTGGCCGATGACACCCCCCTGAAGGTCCGTCAGGCTCTGGGGGATCTGCGGGTCGGCAATCACTGCTGCGGCTGAGACCCCTGACGCTGGCGACATTCCCCGCAGAGACCGAAGAATTCCAGGGTGTGAAAGAGCAGCTGAAAGCCCTGAGCATGGCTGCCATGCAGTGGCAGGCCATGCATCGGGCAGTGCTCGAGCACCGTGGTGAGGCCGCAATCGACACAGGTGAGGTGGTGCTCATCCCGCTCGACCGGGGCATAGAGCGCTTCGCCGCTGGGCAGATGGCGGGCGCGAATCAGGCCCCGTTGCTGCAGCTGCCGCAGATGGCGGTACACCGTGGCCAGTCCCATCGCCTGGGGGCTCTGACGCAACAGCGCGTGGAGGTCCTGGCCGGAGAGTTCACGATCGGCCTGGCGCAGCTGGTCCAGCAGAAGCTGCTGGCGATCGCTCGAGGCGGCAACCTGGGGAGGCATGGCCGGACCGGCGCGGCAGTACCTCTGATCTTATGGAGCCTCTGTGGTGGCTGTCCCCGTTCCTGCTGGCCCTGATGGTGGGGGCGCTCTGTCCGATCGCCGGCACCCTGCTGCTCGTGCAGCGGCGTCTGTTTCTGGCCAATCTGGTGTCCCACGCCGTGCTGCCCGGGCTCGCGGTTGCCCTGGCCCTGGGCCTCGATCCGGGGCTTGGCGGGGTGCTCAGCGGCGTCGGTGGAGCGGCCCTGGCTGAACGCTTCAGCCGGGGCGAACGACCGGGACAGGTCGGTGATGACGCCGTGCTCAACACCGTGCTCGCCGGTTTTCTCGGCCTGGGTGTGTTGCTGATCCCGCTGCTGCGGATCCGCCTCAACCTGGAGGCGGTGTTGTTCGGCGATCTGTTGGCTGCCGCCCCGACCGATCTGGGCCGCAGTGCGCTGGCACTGCTGGCGATGCTGCTGCTGCTGGGCCTGCGCTACCGCCAACTCGTCCACCTGGGGGTGGATCCGCTCGGAGCCGCCAGCGCCGGCCTGCCGGTGCGCACCCTGCGGCTGCTGCTGACCCTGGTCACCGCCTTCACCATCGTCAGTGCCATGACCGCCGTCGGGGTGGTGCTGGTGATCGGCCTGATGGGGGCTCCGGCCCTGCTCGCACTGCCGGGAAGCTTCAGCCTGCGCCAGGCGCTCGGCCGGGCCGCCCTGATCGGGACAGGCCTCAGTGGGGCCGGCTTCGTGCTGGCGGTCCAGCCTGCCGTGAACCTGCCACCCGGGCCGCTGATCGGGGTGCTGTGCCTTGGCTTGCTGCCAATGGCGTCCTGGCGACAGCAACGCTCTGGCAACGATTAGCTCACCGGACGCGCCTCAAACCAGTCCGGCAGCCCCTCGAAACAGGCGGCATTGCGGCCATTCTCTCGCGCTTCCACCTTCCAGCACCAGGTGCGGCCATGATCGCGGGCCTGGAGAAGGGCATTCGCCCAGCCCCAGACCAGCTCGGCGCTGGCCTCCATGCCGACGTTGTCCATCACGCGCAGATCGAGGGCGCCAAGGTCGTGCAGCGATCGCCAGTGGGCGAGCAAGGGGTCGTCGGCATTGACCAGGAAGGTGTGATCAAACTGCCTGGCGAGCTGTTGCTCCAGCGGCCTGAGGCTGGAGAAATCAACGACGAACCCGCAGGCATCGAGGTGATGGGCACCGAACCAGACCGTGAAACTGCGGCTGTAGCCGTGCACGAAACGGCAATGGCCGGGATGGCGCCACTGGCGATGGCAGCAGGGGTAGCCGCTGAACTGTTTGCTGCAGGTGTAGGCGGCCGACATCGTGATGGAGGAAGATCGAGGCAGATCGCGAGGGTGCCTTGACGGCCGCACAACCGCCAGAGACCCAGCCTGCCACCAGCTCCGGAACCGTTCGGCCGGATCCCGCCCTGATCGGGGCGCTGCGGTTCAACGAAGCCGGACTGATCCCGGCGGTGGCCCAGGACTGGCTCGATGGGGCGGTGCTGATGGTGGCCTGGATGAACCGGGAATCGCTCGAGCGCACCTGCGCCACCGGCGAGGTGCACTACTGGAGCCGCTCCCGCCGGGAGCTCTGGCACAAGGGCGCCACCAGCGGTCAGATCCAGCACCTGAAGGGCCTTCGCTATGACTGCGATGCCGATGTGCTGCTGCTGACGGTGGCCCAGGACGGCGGAGGCGCCTGCCACACCGGCGCCCGAAGCTGTTTTTACGACCAGGGGGTCGCGCCGAGCGGCGGTGGCCCTGAGGCGCCTCCTCCGCCGGCGGATGTCTGCACGGAACTGGCACGGGTGATCAACGATCGACGCGATCATCCAGAGCCGGGTAGTTATACCAATCGCCTGCTCGAAGGCGGCGACAACCGGATTCTCAAAAAGATCGGGGAAGAGAGCGCTGAATTCGTGATGGCCTGCAAGGACAACAATCCCGATGAAATCGCGGGCGAGGCCGCTGATCTGATCTTCCACCTGCAGGTGGCCCTGGCGCATCACGGTGTCGACTGGCGAGCGGTTCAGACGGTGCTGGCCGCCCGCCGCGGCGCTCCACGTCGCCCCGTCTAACTGTTGAGCCCCCGTTCCAGCAGATAGGCCGCCAGGTTGCTGACACTGCGTCCCTCCAGATCCGAACGCTCCAGCAGCTGCTGATGGAGCGTGAAGGGGATCGTCACGCTGAGTCGGCGCGGTGAACGCTGAGCGATGGCAAGACGGGGAGTGGCAGAACTGCCCGGGAGGCTGAGCACCATGAAACCCTCAGAGAGGCGTGGAGAACGCACCCATTCTTCCGCGTCAGTTTGCCAATGGCCTACCCCTGCCACGGGCAACTCTCTACCGAAAAAGGATGAAGAACGGGTCAGGAACAAACCCGGAAGCGATGCACTTTGCGCATCAAGGAAGCAGCAACACCGACCACTCTGCGAATCACAAGAACGAGCACTGTGGCGCCACTCGCTGCCGCGTCCCGAGGGGCGACTGACAACGGGGGGCCTTGCGCCAGAACATCGGTCCACGAAGGCGGCAGTCCCGGACCTCTGATGCCGTGCGCCGGCGGCAACCGTGCTTCAGATCCGACGCGCTTGCAGCGGCATCGCAGGCCATGACGCAGCGATTCGCCAGTGAGGGCGCCGCATCTGCAGCGATCGACCTCAGGGGAGGGTCCCGAGGGAAGGGACAAACCAACGGCTTTAGCGTTCCGGAAGATCCCTGATCGCGCGGACATGACGCCTCAAGCGACACGCTGCACGCTGGCCCCTGGCCGCATCCGGCCCTCAGCGGAGGAGCTCGCGTCCCTGGATCTGACGCTGCTGGCCAGCAGTGCGGAACGGCCCATGGGTCCAGCCGTCGCAGCCGGAGGGCGCCAACGCCAGATCGCGCTCGGCGAGGTGCTCCTGGTGGCCCCCTGGGAGCAGCGGCCTGAGGCTCTGATCAAAGTCCTGGCCCAGCAGGGGCAGCGCCTGAGCCATCGCTGCGATGCGCTCTCCGCCTTGTTGGCGATCGGCAGCCGCTCCTGGCCGGCGGCGATTCTGTTGGCAAGCGAGCTGAGGGATGCCTCCGGACTGGAGCTTTGCGGCAGCCTGCGCAGCTTCGGTTACCGCGGGCCCTTACTGATCCTGCGACTGAGCGAGCACTCCGCGCCCACCGTGGCGGCCCTGGATGCGGGCGCCGATGACGTGATCGATGCCAGCGCCGACGCCGCCGAGATCGCAGCCCGCCTCAGGGCCCAGAGCCGGCGCCTGCTGCTGGTGACCGAAGCATCGGAGCCGGCCGCCTGGCCATTGCAGGCCCTGCCAGGCTTCGAACCGCCACGCACCGGATCTCTCTCGAGGGAAACCCGGAATCCACTCACCCCCAGGGAGCAGGAGGTGCTGGAGCAGATGGTGATGGGCTTCGGGAACAGCGAGATCGCCGAGCGACTGTTTCTGAGTCTCGACACCGTCAAGACCCACGTGCGCAACCTGATGGGCAAGCTCAAGGCCCGCCACCGCACCCAGGCGGTGATCCTGGCGTTGCAGAGCGGCTACTGCCTGCTGCCAGCAGGGGACAGGACTGCTTCAGCGCGACCGAAAATGGTCGGTTGTTGATAAAGCCAGCGCACCGTGCGCCGATCGCGTTCGCTGAGACTGAGCGTGGGCCTGGGGCCAGGTGTCGCGGCCATCGCATCATCCCCGTGGTCGCTATGCCCCCAGAGGCCGATCGCATGGCCCAGTTCATGCAGGGCGGTGGCCTGAAGCGCCGTCTCGGACTGGCCGGGGCCGATCAGCACCCGCACTTCGGGCTCCAGCCGCCAGAGTTGCTCGCGCTGAACGTGACGGAGGCGCAGCAGGGCGCGCCCATGGCTGGCGCGCCAACGACCATCCGTTGCCTGCAGGGGTGGACGCCGACGCTCCACCAGGATCTGGGCCCGCTCGGGCTCGCTCACGCGCGTGATCGGGAGGATCCCCGACCACGTGTCCACGGCTGCCTGCACGGCCCGGAACCAGCGTCCCTCCCAGAGCGCCGATGGTCCCGTGAGGGTGGCAGGCTCGACCCAGAGACACCAGGACGGCAGACGAGCCCAGCCGAGGGGGGTGGGCCGCAGCCGGTGGCGGTAATCAGCAGGCGGTGGATCGGTACCTGCGGGCTGGCTCTCCGCCCCCCCCAGGAGGGAAAGGGGAGCCAGCGGCGGGATCGGCCCAGCCGCAACACCAGGCGTGAGGGTGAATGCCGTTGACGGGGGCTGCTCAGCCTCGGCTCGTGGGCAGGAGGGTGGGTTGCGGTCCTGAGCCCTGATGGACGCAGGGGCAGGAGCCAGGGCGAAGAAGGCCAGGGCAACCAGCAGCGGGCGCATCGGCGGCGGTCAGGCAATCAACGGTGAGGGCTCAGGCCGCCGGCAGGCCGACGCCACGGGCCATCAGGGTGGCCATCAACGGAATGGCCGCGAAACCGGCGAGTTCGATGTTGAGGATCCAGGCCAGCCGATTGGCCAGGGCTTCACTGACCTGGGGCAGCTCACCGCGGCGCAGGGGCAGGGCCCAGAGGATGTAGGTGATGGTGGGGTAAAGCGACAAACCGCCCACGGCCAGATAGGTACCCACCTTCCACCAGAACAGGGGATTGGCGGTGTAATAGCTGCTGTCTGCGGCAAAAACGACCACCCGCAGAATGCCACTGCCGAGCAGGCCGAGGGCGGCAATGCCGTACACCACATCGGTGATCACCATCAAGGTGGCGTCTTCACGGCTGGGATTGGGCCGGATCAGGCGACGCTCCAGCACCAGGGCGCCGAAGCAGACCATGAAGCTCAGGTAGTGGACGTAGGCCACGCCGGCGCTCGTGACGATGTTGTTGGGAATGGCAGCGAAGCCCGCCATGGCGGTGGAAGCAGTGGTTCGGGCGACCGTAGCGAGGGGAGCCTCCCGGTGGCCGATGGGACGCTGAACGCCGGGATGGCCAGCAGGCGTGCCACCCCGTGGGAGGAAGCGACGGCGCACCGCCGCTGGAGGGGAGAACCCGGGCCTCCTTCGCAGGGCAGCCTGGTGGCGAGCAGCCCACAGAACGCGACAGAAACGGACTGCTCAGCGGAGCCGCCCAAAACCGCAGAAAAAACAGGGATTCAATAGAAAAAAGATCTTCAGAAATGGCACAGGAAGCCGAATAGATTCCGCGCTTGCGAAGACTTTCTGAAGGTTGGAAGCCTTCCTGTGAGTTCCAGTCAAACGCAAAAAACTGCCTAGGTTCAACTCAGTGCTTCAAGGTCTGATGGCCAGCTCATTAAGTGCGTTTCTTGGCGAAATCGGCCGACATCAGTTGTTGACGCCGGAGCAGGAGCTCACCCTCGGCCGCAAGGTGCAGGCGATGGTCTCGCTCTCAGATCGTTGCTCTCAGGCCGGCGGCGTAGGCCCAGCCTGCGATTTCAGCGATGTCGAACGGCGCACGATCCGCCTGGGGGAGCGGGCCAAGGAGCAGATGATCACCGCCAATCTGCGCCTGGTGGTGAATCTGGCCAAGCGGTACCAGGGCAAGGGCCTCGACCTGCTGGATCTGATTCAGGA
>CAIXOZ010000068.1 GCA_903921295.1 uncultured cyanobacterium
CACGAGCGCAACGCTCACAACTTCCCTCTGGACCTGGCGGCTGCTGATGCCACCCCCGTGGCTCTGACCGCCCCGGCGATCGGCTGATCAACAGCCTCGGCTGAGATTGATCGGTTCCGCTCCGGCGAACCGATTCATCAACCATCTGGATCCTCCGTCAGGGGGATCCACTTCCAGGGGCTCCTCACGGGGCCCTTTGTTGTTGGCAACAACCTCCACACCTGCCCGGTATGGAGGAAGATCATGAAGGCTCAAAGCATCGAACGCAGGAGAACCACAGGTGAGGGCTGCGGTGGTGTCGGGCAGACGATCGGCAGGGACGGGACGGTCGCGGAGCAATCAGCGCATGCAGGCGATCCGGCGCCCCCTTGTCTGCGGTTATTACGGCGAGCACAACCTTGGCGATGACGCCCTGCTCGAGGCCTTGCTGGGCCAGTTACCCGGGGACTGGCAACCCCTGATCACCGCCCATGACCGCAGCCAGGTGGAGTCACGGCATCAGCTGGCGACCGTACAGCGTCGCGGCCTCTCCTCGGTGCTGCGGGGCCTGAAGCGCTGTGATGGCCTGGTGCTCGGAGGCGGCAGCCTTCTGCAGGACTCCACGAGCCTGCGCAGTCTGATCTACTACGCCTGTCTGATCATCACCGCCCGCCTCCAGGGCAAGCCTGTGCTGCTCTGGGGCCAGGGTCTCGGACCCCTGAAACGAGGGATCAGTCGCTGGATCGTGCGGGCGGTGCTGCCGCTGGCCTCCGGGATCAGCTGGCGCGATCCCGAATCACAGGATCTGGCCCGCCACCTGGGGGTGGATGCGCCCCGGGGCAGTGATCCTGTCTGGTCGCTAGCGCCTGGCCACTGGCAGGGGTCAGGCGGCCCGATCGTGCTCTGCTGGCGGCCCACCCCCCTGCTCACCGCGGAGCGGTGGCGACCGTTGCTGGAGGCGCTGGAGGCGCTGGCCAACGCCGAGGGTCGCGAGGTGGTCTGGGTGCCCCTGCATCAACACCAGGACCGGGGCCTGCTCGCCGAACTGACCCTGGCCGGCCTGATCAGCCCGGCCCTCGCCAGCCGCAGCCGCGAGCAGAGCGTGGCTTCAGTGGCGGAAGCGAAGGCGCTGTTCGCCGGATCCGGTCTGGTTGTGGCGATGCGGCTGCATGGCCTGATCCTGGCGGCCCTCTCGGGCAGTCCCTGCGCAGCACTCAGTTATGACCCCAAGGTCTCCGTGGCTGCCGCCGCCATCGGCTGCCCGTGCAGCGATCTGGCGGAGCCCCTGAACGCGCTCAGCCTGGCGGACAGCTGGCATCAGCAGATCGATCAGGTCCCGAACCCTGAGACCGTGGCCAGACTGCGGCAGGACACCGCCGCCCACCAAGCGCTGCTCCTGCGCTTCTGCAGCGGCTGAAGCACCCGTCAGGCCCATGACCATGCGCGCGGTCGGCTACCAACGGCCGTTGTCGATCGAGCACCCGCAGGCCCTCTGCGACATCGAGCTGCCGCTGCCCGAGCCGGATCCTCACGAGCTCCTGGTCCACGTCGAGGCCATCGCGGTCAATCCGGTGGACACGAAGATGCGCTCCCGGGACACTCCGGCCGAGGGGCTCTGGCGTGTGCTCGGCTGGGACTGCGCGGGCGTCGTCGAGGCCGTCGGTGCCAGAACCACGGGCTTCCAGGCCGGCGATCGCGTCTGGTACGCGGGTGTGCTGAACAGACCTGGCTGCCAATCCGAATGGCACTGCGTTGATGCACGCCTGGTCTCGCTGAGACCGGAAACCTGGAGCGCTACGGAAGCCGCAGCCCTGCCCCTGACGGCACTCACGGCCTGGGAACTCCTGGAGGATCGGCTGGGGGTGCCACTGGAAGAGAACGGAAGCGCTGGCGCCGGATCAACGCTGCTGGTCGTGGGCGCCAGCGGCGGTGTCGGCTCGATCCTGGTGCAGCTCGCCCGTCGTTGCAGCGGCCTGCGGGTCGTGGCCACCGCCTCTGGGGGCGAAGGCGAAAGCTGGCTGTCGATGCTTGGCGCCGACGCCGTGATCGATCACCGCCGACCGCTGCAAGCCCAGCTGGGGGATCTCGGCATCGTGGCGGTCGATCGTGTGGCAAGCCTCAGCCACACCGATCAGCACTTTGAAACGTTGGTGGACCTGCTCCGCCCCCAGGGGGCCATGGCGCTGATCGATGATCCCGATCCAGCAGCGATCAACCTGCTCAGCCTCAAACGCAAGAGCCTGTCGCTGCACTGGGAGTGGATGTTCACCCGCTCCCACTTCCAGACTGCCGACATGGCCCGGCAGGGCGAGATCCTCGGGCGCGTGGCCGGACTGGCGGACCGAGGCCATCTCCGCAGCACGGCCAGGGAGTGCCTCGGTCCGATCTCGGCCTCCAACCTGCGCCTGGCCCATCGCCAGCTCGAGGCCGGCCACAGCCTGGGGAAGCGGGTGCTCAGCGGCTTCCGTTGACGGTGGCGGGGTGGTGGAACAGGCCGTTGAGGTAATGACGCACCACGGCGCGATCCTGGCAGCCCTGCTGGAACAGAAAACCGGCCAGGGCGGCCTGCATCAGCCGGTACTGATCCCATTCAGGGTGACCGCTGATGAACTGGCGCATCGCGTCGAAGAGATCCTGCGGGAACTGGTTTTCAACGCTGACGGAGAGGGGGGCGTGATCGGGGATATCGCTCATGCGTCGGGCATGTCCAGGGGCCAGACCATCACGCCACGGAACGCCCCCGCTCGTCAAAGGAGCGGTCCCACTCCGCTTCTCATGCGTCTTATTGTCTGACGATGCTCCCGGCGGCCTTTCAGCCGCTGTTGCCTCTGAGCCCGCCCTCGCGGACCATGGAACCCCTGCCCCGTCAAGGGGAGAAGGAGCTCTCCACAGCAACCGATCAGAAGCGATGCCCCCAACGGCTCGCCCCCGGCACCCAGCTGCGGAAAACCATCGGACGCCCTGGGGAAAAGACCGGTTGTCGGGGGAAAAGGGCTGGGCAACTTCACCCCACAGGATCCGTGATCAATCGCGGCGCAGGCTGCAGCGATACCAATGGTCCAAGGCTGGAAACAGCATCAACCCGCGCCTTGATCGCCCCGTAACGCGGCGTGGGGACGTCAGGGCAGAACGACCAGGGGACACGTCGCGTCCTGGAGTGAGACGACGCTCCGATGGCGGTGCCGCAGCGGTCCATCGGTGGTGCTGACGCCCCTGGCGTCCCTCGCACTCAACGGTCCATCGCACGGAGCCGTCCCTCGGCCCTGGCTCTGGCCTCGCCTCAGCTGACCATCAGGTTGAGGCCATGGAGGCCCTCGTAGAGCAGGTAGGCCCCGAGCGCCAGCGCCAGTACACCCACCAGCCACTCGGCGCTGTGCTGCAGCCAGTCCTCGAGACGGGCGATCGTTTCGCGTACCCGACCGCCACTGAGCAGCCAGACCAGGGGCGGCAGGAGCAGGAGAGAGCTCGACACGACGGTGAACAGACCCGTGACCTCGGCATCAGCCTTGAGGCCTGGCTCATTCAGCAGCAGCAGCCCTGCCTCCTTCAGATAGAACACCAGGTTTTCCGGGGTCAACAAGGCGCTGCTGGCGCCGATCAACACCAGGGTGAGCGTGCTGAATTCAGGCAGCTGATTCATCAGCCGCAGGACCATACCCTCCTCCGCCAGGGAGGCCCGTGGTGTGAGTTCGTAGAGGCCGAGGCCGATCAGGGCGCCGGCGCCGAGCAGATCAATCAGCACCTGTTCGCGCTCACCATGGCTGAGGTTGATCGAGAACACCTCCCCGAGCACCATCAGCAGCACGATCGCCAGGGCATTGGCCAGGGACCAACCCGCCACGTAGGCGAGGGAGCGTCGGATCGGCGTCGGCCCGAGCAACAACAGAGCCACCACAGCGATGTGAAGCGGGCTGAAGGCAATGCCGAAGCCGAACACCGACGACTTGGTGACCAGCAACGGATTCAACGCGGCCAGGCTGGCGAAAAAAGAAGCGAACAACAGGGGGCAGCGGCCGATGGTTCGATTCTCCGAGATCCAGGGGCTCGTCTGTGACCCGCCGGCAGGTCGGACCGGGGCCCGGCAAGGACGGCAGTGCTGGTATCGGGGGGAACGTTGCCAGCCTGGGGCTTTCGGGCGAAAGTGCACCTCCCCCACGAATCCCGGCATGAGCTGGAGCGAACTGGAGCGCCTGGTCGAGGCGGCGGAACAGGATCCGGTCGTTCGTCAGACCCTGCAGCGCTGCCGCTGCCGTGAGGATCTCGTGCTCCAGGCTCGCCAGCTCGGGTTTCGCATCACCAGGGTCGATCTGCAGCGGGCCTGGCTCGACCATCAGCAGCAGCATCGCCAAAGACAGCAGCCGGCCGGCCGTGCCGGTGTGGAAGTCTTCTGAGCGTCGCGGCCAGACGCCTGGCGTCAGATCAGCGGCATCGTCGGCGCAGAACCTGGAAACTCCACGGACCCGGATGCGGCCGGGCTCCTGAGCTCCAGGGGCTGCAGCATCCCCTGCCCCACCAGCCGTTGCACCTGCCTCCAGGCACCATCGGCCTGGACTTCGCTGCGCAGCTGGAGTGACGGCGCCAACAGGTGCAGGGCCTCCGTTGCCGGCCCGGACTGCCAGCGCAACAGGTCGTCGCAGACCAGCAGCTGCAGACCCACCGCAGGCTGAGGCTCCGCCACCGCCGCAGAGGCCGCCAGAGGTGCAGAGGGTGCAACCGCCAGGACTTCGAGATTCGGGACCTGATGCAGGCGCACCTGAATCGCCTCCCGCAGCGGAAGCAGCGAATCTCCGTCCGCCCCCGGCCCGAACACCAGCAGAAGGCGGCGCTCCACCTTGGCCAGGAGGGCGGGGAGGTCCTGGAGCAGGGACGGATCAGAATCTCCCCAGAGCAATTGCAGGGTCTGAGCCTGACGGCTGGCCTGACGATCAGCCAACAGGGTGGACACCGCCAGGGCCAGACTCTCGCGATTGGCGCCGATCTCACTCCAGGCCTGGAGCCAGGTGATCAGGGGCGAGGGGCCTGCCGGGCCCTCATCGCCTGCCAGACCGAGTCTGGCGATGTAGGTGGCTGCGTCATCGAGTCCGCTGCCGCCCGAGCCAAACCCCTCCAGGCGCGGATCCAGGGCCGCCAGCAGAGTTTCCAGCTGACCGTGGCTCAGGAAAGGGAGGGCTCGGAAAGACATCGCCTGGGATCGAGAGCAGAGCGGATCCGATGCTCTGCAGGCTAGAGGCTGCTCCCTGGGACGATGGTCCCAGCGTCATCCCCCGGAGCGATGCCTGCCGCCGAGCCCCTGCGCCCGTTCGATCTGACCCGGCTGCCGCCCCTGCCGGCGCTGAAGCTGGCCGTGATCGGCCATGTGGAAGTGGTGAGCTTCATCCAGGTGGAGACGCTTCCCCAGCCGGGCACGATCAGCCACGCCTTGCACGCCCATGAGGCCGCAGCCGGCGGTGGCGCTGTCGTTGCCGTGCAGATGGCCAGGCTGGTGGGAGCCGACGTGCCGTTCTTCACCGCTCTCGGCGATGACGCCCTCGGCCATCAGGCAGCCACCAGCCTCCGGGATCTCGGCCTGGAGCTGCATGTCGCCTGGCGCTCAGCTCCGACCCGACGCGCTGTGACCTTCATCGATGGCAACGGCGAACGCACGATCACGGTGATCGGAGAGCGTCTCACCCCTCTGGCGAGCGACCGCCTGCCCTGGGAGCAGCTCGCCGCGATGGCTGGGGTGTTCGTCACCGCCGCTGACGCGCGGGCCCTGCCACGGGCCCGCGCGGCCCGGGTGCTCGCCGCCACCCCACGGGTGAGGCTGCCGGTGCTGCAGGAGGCGGCCGTGTCCCTCGATGCCCTGATCGGCAGCGCCCTGGACCCGGGCGAACGTACAAGGGTCGGCGATCTCTCCCCGGAGCCTCGCCTCCGGATCGCCACCGAAGGGAGCCGCGGTGGATCACGGATTCCAGGCGGTCGCTTTCTGGCTCCGGAGCGCGGGCAACCCGTGGTGGACACCTACGGCGCAGGCGATTCCTTTGCGGCAGGGGTGACCACGGGCCTCGCTGCCGGCTGGTCGGTGGAGGAGGCGATCAGCCTCGGCTGTCACTGCGGCTCGGCCTGCCTTGATGGCGCGGGGCCCTACGGCGCCCAGCTTCGTCTCAGCCCCTGAGCGGCAGCAGGCCCCCGCTCGCCCTCAGTCGTCGGGAAGATCATGCTCAACGTGAACCGAAGCCGGCGTGAACAGGAAGGTGCGCTCCCCGAGCCGCTCCGTCTGACCATCCATCGCCACCACCCCACCAGACACGAAGTCCACGGCACGCTGGGCTTCCGCCTCCGCCATCGCCTCAAGATCGAGGAGCACGGTCTTGCGTTCGCGCAGCAACCGCAGGGCCAGCTGCACATCCGTGAAGGCGACGGGGTGAATCACCACCACCTCGGGGGGCCGATCGCGAAAGGGACTTTGCATCACCCAACCATGGCGGGCCTGTCAAGGGCTGCCGGCAGAAGCTGCTCCACCAGTCGATGGGCTGATGCCATCGCCCCCTCGATCCGCCCGAAGCCAGGACCGCTGACGTAGTCCCCGCAGAAGCCGATCCGGCTGTCGGGGCAGAGCAGCAGGCCCTCAGGAAGACCGGCACCGACGGGGAAAGCGGCGGCCCAGCGCATCAGCTGACGATCAGCCTCGGGGGGCAGGGGCGCGATCGGCCAGGCACCAAGGGCATCCTCGAGGGCGGCACTGAGCTTCTCGATCACCTCCTGTTCACGCTCCTGGGGCGAGGGCAGGCTTAGCACGCGCGCGATCGAGGAGCGGGCCCCATAAACGCCCAGATGCTCGGCGGCGAAGGTGGCGGAGGAATGCACGACGACAGCACAGCGGCCATCCGCGAGCGGCTGGATCGAAATCCGACGCAGATGAAAACGCTGCTGGGCCGGGGGATCGAGATCGAGCAGCCGAAACGGAAGCTCCAGCCAGGGCCTGGCCTGATCGGCAGGCACCAGCAGCAGCAGATTGCTGCGCCCTTCAAAACGCAGGGCCGCAATCGACGCGAGGGCATGATCGAGCCGGGGGTCGCCCAGGAGACGGGAGGCTTCCACCAGGGGCACGCTGTCCCAGGCCAGGACCAGCTGCACCCTGACATGGGCGAGCAGGGTGCTGCTGAGGATCAACCAGTCGACCTGATCGAGGACCCGGCCCTGCGCATCCAGCAATTGCCAGCCCTCGCCCGGCAGGGGCCTGAGATCGCGGACGAGGGTGCCGTAGCGGGTGCTCACCGCCGAACCGGCCAGGCTGAGCAGACCCTGGCAGAGATGCTCCATGCCATCGCGGCCGCGATAGAGCAGGCCCTCGCCGAGGGGATCGTTGCTGATCGGATGCAGAGCGCCCTCCACATCGAGGCGGGCACGGGCGCCGGACCAGGGCTCCAGCCAGCCGCCCTGAACCAGCTCCTCGATCAGTGGCGGCGCCGGCGGCATCGCTGAGGCTGTTGATGCCAGGCCGGCCGTGGCCCGGTGGCCGGACATCAGATTGAGCAGCGGAGCGCCATGGTCAAGGCGCAGTTGCTGATCCTCGCGGGAGCGGCGTGTCGCGGCACGTCCGCCGGGACCGCGTCCGGTTTCCCAGAGCACAATCGAGCCGGGCCAGCGATGGCGAGCGAGCAAGGCCGCCACGGTGCACCCGGCCACACCGGCTCCGATCACCGCAATCGATGGCGGCGAAGCATCGCTGGAACCAGGCGAGGGCATGGGGGACAACGAGCCCTACTCCGGCATTGTGACAGTCCTGGAGGCGCGACCGGGACGGCCTGCCGGCAGGTGATGGACCGCGTGCACCACCACACCCCAGAGCTCGGTGTCAGCGTCCGGATCGAGGCGCAGGGGCGGTGTCTGACCATCAAGGGCCACCAACCAGAGGCGCGGCGGCACGCCCTCGAGGCGCCGGAGCAGGAAGACACCGCCATGGGTGCAGACGACGTAGCGACCGGGCCGGGCCTCGACGCTGCGATCGATCACCAGCAGATCGCCGTGGAAGATCCCGGCGGCGGCCATGGCATCGCCGCTGGCCCGCATGAAAAACGTGCTCGACGGCGAGGTGACCAGCAGATCGTGGAGGTCGATCTGGGTCTCGATGTAATCGTCAGCAGGACTCGGAAAGCCGGCGGGGATTCCCTCCAGAGCCAGGGGGAGCGGAGAGCGGGATCGATGACGCCTCAGGGGCAGCGGCGGTTGCGGATCGCCACAGAACGGTGGATCTCCCGTCAGCGCAGACCCGGCAGCAGCCCCAGACGCAAAGGATCCGATCACGGGAGACGCCCAACAGACCCGAATGGTACAAACGAACCATGGCGCTGATGCGATCCCGTCGGGGTCCCGGCAGCCGTGCAGCGACCGTGACAGCGGCTGTGACAGCGGCCGTGGCAGCGGCCAAAACAGCCGTAACGGCAACCGGAACCACCGTGACCGCAGCCGGAACGGCCCCATGGAGACGCGGGGCGATCCGGCAGGTCCAGCGCCTCGCCCGTCGCCTGCGGGGAGCCGATCAGCCGGAGACGCGCTGGGCGGCTGACCCACGGGGGACCAGCCGGATCTGACCGCGGTGGCGCTCACCCCGAGGCGGATCGATCTGAATCTGAAAGGTGTCCCCAGGCCTGAGATCCAACAGGGAGGTGTAAGCGCTTCCCACCATCAGGTTGCCGTTGAAGTGCACCCTGGTGGTGAAGGTGAGATCCCGGCCAGGTCCGGAGTGCTCACCGCCCCGCGCCATCGGGCGACGGCTGGCTGGCTGGCCGAACTGAATCCCCTTGGCCTCCAGGAGAGCCTCATAAAAGGCCGTGTAGTTAAGGCGTTCCGAACCATCTCTGGTGGTGCCGACGTAACCACAGGCTCGTACAAGATCCGCCTTGGGCACTGATCCAAGCTCCCGGACCCGCGTCAGAAGGGAAGAACCTTTGAGCATGAAAAATAAGGCAGACCCTGAAAGTATCTGCGAATCTGAACCGTTCTCAACGAGCTTCAGTGCTGCAGATCTGCGTGAGATTCGCACTGACGAAGAAAATCATGAAGCGAATCCTTGGCAGGGAGACCCTGATCGATCGCCCACCAGGCTTCGCTCAGTCGAGTGAGGAAAATGGGGAGCCAGGCACCGCCCTGGGCTCGGGCGAAGGCTCGAGCTGGATCGTGCTGTGGGCAATGCCGAGCTGAGCCAGGCGGGCCTTGGCCTGGTGGAGCAGATCCATGTCGTCAAGGACGCCGGAACGGCGCTGCACATGGGCGGTGAGGGCCGTCTGGGAGGTGCTGATCGCCCAGACGTGCAGATGGTGGACATCACTGACGCCCGGCAGGGAGACCAGAGCCTCCTGGACAAGCGACAGATCGACATGGCGGGGCACCGCATCAAGGGCCACCCGCAGCGATTCGCGCAGGAGCTGCCAGCCGCTCCAGGCCACCGCCAGACCGACACCGATGGCCGTGGCGGCATCCAGCCAGTTCCAACCGGTGAGGGTGACGAGAGCCGCACTGACCAGAACCGCCGCCGAGACCGCCGCATCGGTGAGCAGATGGATCACCGCTGCCTGCCGATTGAGATCATGGTGATGATCAGTTCCGAACAGTCGGGCCGAGAGCAGATTGACAACGACGCCGCAGGCAGCGGCCACGATCACCGGCGGCCCCTGCACCTCGAGGGGGTGAAAACACCGCTGAATCCCTTCAACGACAACCACAGCGGCCGCCATCAGGATCAGCACGGCATTGAGCAGGGAGGCAAGCTGGGTGCTGCGTCCATAGCCATAGGTGTAACGGCCGTTCGTGGGCCGGGTGCTCAGCTGCTCAGCCCCCCAGCCCAGGAGCAGGCCGGCCACATCCCCGAGGTTGTGCACGGCATCGCCCACCAGCGCCAGGGACTGAAAACCCAGACCGATCGCCAGCTGCAGACCGGAGAGGGACGCATTGAGGAGAATGCTCCAGCGGAAAGCGGCCGGAGATCCAGGGCGATGCTGATGTTGGCGCGGATGGGGCTGGCGCTGGATCTCGACAGCGGGATGCAGCGGGCCAACCGCCTCGACCGCTCGGGAGGCTGGCCCAGCAGCGACGGCAGAGGCTGAGGGATCCGAGGCCGGGTGGTGGTGCTCGTTGCCCATCGAAGCCCTGACCGCCCGTTCCGCGGCCGAATTCTAGGCAGCGGTGACCGTGCACACCCACACCGCTGCGGACGGGAGCAGGGGCCTGAGCCGGGCACGCGAACACGGGCCGAGCGTTCTTAACCGAGCCTTAGGACAAGGGTGCACAGCCTCCCTTACGGTTCCCTCAGACAGCCTCTCGCTCTCGATGTGATGGTCCAAGCGTCCCCTGCTCTCAGGCGATGACAGCCAGCGTGAATCAGCAGCCGTTCCGCAATCGCCGACGGCCACTGAGTGAGCGGATGCTGGATCAGGGCTTCCGACTGCTGGTCACAGCCCTGGCCTGCAGCGTCGGCATCATCCTGCTCTGGATTCTTCGCATCATCGTCAAGGAGTCGCTGCCGGCGATCGGGGTATTCGGCCTCTCCTTTCTGACGAAATCAGCCTGGGATCCAGTCAGCAATGACTACGGAGCCTTCACCGCCATCTATGGAACCCTGGTCAGCTCCCTGCTGGCCCTGGCCATTGCCGTACCGCTCGGCGTCGGCACCGCCATCTTCATCACCGAGAATCTGATTCCCAGACGGATCAGCAGCCTGCTCGGGCTGATGGTGGAACTGCTGGCCGCGATTCCTTCGGTGGTGCTCGGGCTCTGGGCGATCTTCGTGATGGAACCGGCAATCCGACCGATCCTGACCTGGTTGCACACCACCCTCGGCTGGCTGCCCCTCTTTGACACCGAACCCCAGGGACCCGGCATGGCTCCGGCGATCCTGATCCTGGTGGTGATGATCCTGCCGATCATCACGGCGATTTCCCGCGATGCCCTGCAACAGGTGCCGGGGGAATTGCGTCAGGCGGCCTACGGCATCGGCACAACGCGCTGGGGAGCGATCTGTCATGTGATTCTGCCGGCAGCGATCTCCGGGATCATGGGTGGGGTGATGCTGTCGCTGGGTCGGGCGATGGGCGAGACCATGGCCGTGACCATGATCATCGGGAACTCCAATAATTTCAGCCTGTCGTTGCTGGCACCTGGAAATACCATTGCCTCGATGATTGCCAACCAATTCGGTGAGGCGGATGGCAGCCAGGTGAGTTCATTGATGTATGCCTCACTGGTACTGATGCTCCTGACTCTGATTGTCAATATTCTGGCCCAGTGGATTGTTCGCAAACTGAGTCTTCGTTACCAATGAAACCGATTTCCGAAGCGATCGATCCCAATCCGAAGGCTGGTTCCCTGTTCCAGAAATCGGGGCTGAGATTCCGGCCATCGCTGCCGCGCAACCTCTGGAATGCGGTGATGACCACCCTGGTGGCGATCGCGGCCGGGGTGGCGGTGCTGCCGCTGGTGCTGGTGCTGGCCTTCGTGCTGATCAAAGGCGGCCAGCTGATCAGCCTGAAGCTGTTCACCGAGCTGCCACCGGCCCCGGGCATGGGCGGCGGGGGCATCGGCAATGCGGTGATCGGCACGGTTCTGGTCACAGGAATCGCAGCCTTGCTGGCGGTTCCGGTCGGGATCGGCGGCGGCATCTATCTGGCCGAGTTTGCCCAGGGGGGCCGCGTCGCCAGGGCCCTGAAGGTGTTCGTGCGCTTCGGCACCAACGTGCTGTCCGGTGTGCCCTCGATCATCTGCGGGGTCTTCATCTACGCCCTGATCGTGAAGACACGGCTGCTGTTCGGCCAGAGTTACAGCGGCATCGCCGGTGGCATGGCCCTGGCGGTGCTGATGCTGCCCACGATCATCAAGACCACCGATGAGGGGCTGAAACTGGTCCCCGATGAACTGCGCTGGGGAGCGATCGGTGTCGGGGCCTCGAAATTCACCACCGTGATGAAGATCACCCTGCCGGCCGCCTTCACCCCGATCGCCACCGGGGTGGTGCTCGGCATTGCCCGCGCCGCGGGCGAGACCGCTCCTTTGATCTTCACCGCCCTCTTCTCCAACTACTGGCCCTGGCCGGAGACGATCCTCAGTGGTGACACGGGACTGCTGGAGCGCCTGTCACAGCTGAAGGATCCGCTGCTGAATCCCGTGGCCAGCATGTCGGTGCTGATCTTCAACTTCGCCTCAACGCCCTATCCGGAACTGCAATCGCTGGCCTGGGCCGCGTCGTTCATCCTCGTGATCATGATCCTGGGGGCAAATCTGCTGGCCCGCTGGCTCGGTCGGTTTGCCGCACGATGACCCACGACCTCTCCAGGGACCCGGCAGACAGGAGCCTGGTGCTCATGCCCGGCCACGCCAGCTGTTAGCGACCGACCATTCAGCCAATCCTTCACCGACTGATCCGGCCCTCCACCCCTGAGCCCTCCATGACCACCAGCACCCCCGGCCCGAGCACAGCGACGAAGACGGACCTCTGTCTGTCGCTTGAGGATGTGACGATCAGCTACGGCAGCTTCGAGGCCGTTCGCAATGTCTATCTGGAGATCCCCCGAGGGCAGGTGACAGCCTTCATCGGCCCCTCCGGCTGCGGCAAATCGACGGTGCTGCGATCACTCAACCGGATGAATGACCTGATCGAGGGCTGCCATCTGCGCGGCCGGGTCGTTTTCAACGGTGAGGATCTTTACCATCCCAAAGTGGACCCGGTGGAAGTGCGGCGTCGGATCGGCATGGTGTTTCAGAAGCCGAATCCCTTCCCGAAATCGATCTACGAGAACATCGCCTTCGGGGCCCGGATCAACGGCTATCGAGGCAATATGGATGAGCTGGTGGAGCGCTCACTTCGCAAGGCGGCCCTCTGGGACGAAGCCAAGGACAAGTTGCGGGACAGTGGCTATGCCCTCTCCGGCGGCCAACAGCAGCGTCTCTGCATCGCCCGGGCGATCGCCATTGAACCGGAAGTGATCCTGATGGATGAACCCTGCTCAGCGCTCGATCCGATCAGCACCCTGAAGATCGAGGAAATGATGCATGAGCTCAAGAAGAGCTACACCATTGTGATCGTCACCCACAACATGCAACAGGCCGTGCGTGTCTCCGATCGCACCGCTTTCTTTAACGCCGAAGCCCAGGATGGAGGCAGCGGCAAAGTGGGGTATCTGGTCGAGTATGACGAGACTGAGCGGATCTTCAACAAACCGACCCAGCGCGCCACGATGGACTATGTCAGCGGCCGCTTCGGCTAGATCAGACACAGTCCCCCTGGCATGGGCCCCATGCCAGGGGGCACACCGGGCAGCACCACCATGGCCCCTGAGCGCTGCATCCCTCGGCCGAAGCCATCAGCCAACGCAGCGCCTCCCCCGACCAAAGGCGGCGAAGGCAGTGGTTGCGAAAGCCGTGGCGACAAACACCGTGGTGCAGGCGTGATCCCTGCCTCGATCGACGACCCCAGGCTGCTCAGCCTGGCACCGCCCGGTCACAAGCACCGCCACCGCCGGGTGCGTGCTGCCAGGACCGCTTCAGGACCCTGCGCCCTCTGACGGGGGCCACCCGGAGCAACTCCCTATCCTCGGTCGCTGCAGAGAGTCTTCTCACCAGGTCCAGAACGCAACCTCGACCGCGCCTCCGGGATCTCGCCTCCCCAGACCCTCGCCCACCAGCCCCATCGTGACCAGCAGCCCGGATCCATTCACACCAACAGACGACGACGAGCCGCTCGCGATCCGCTCGCCGCTGGAGGGCCACAGCAGCTACCGCGGCCAGGACTGGCGACCGGAACGTCTGCTGCTGCATCAGAACCTGGAAAGCTTTGCCGAACGGGTCGGTCTGATCGTGGCGATGCAGGGCAGCGGCAAGATCAGCCAGGACCGCGCCTTCGCGGCGATCAGGAGACTCTGGAAAGACCTTCGCAACAGCCGCGATGCGATCCAGAACGCTGAACAGCCATGAAAAAGCGGGGGTCTCCCCCCGCCTGGCCTCTCCCTTGCCCAACCCATTGCAGGTTGCCCAGGCATTGTGCGGCTGAAGCGGCATCGCTTCGGTGACCGATCACACCGGACACGGCAGCCTGTGAGCGAATGCGAACGTCGCCGGCCCCTGACGCAGTCGTCCCAGCCAGTGGTTCAGCGGCCAGGCGGAACCGAACCACCCTCCTGCAGCGCAAGGCTGCCCTGCCGCCCACGGGCCGCCGCCGCCTCACAGGCCCGCCAGGTGAGTGCCATGTGGGTGAGCGTCGGGCTCTGCCAGCCAGAGGTGGGCCAGCAGGCGCCATCGGTGACCAGGAGATTGGGCACGCGCCAGCACTGATTCCAGGAATTGAGCACACCGTCGGATTCGCGGGCCGCCATCCGGGCACCGCCAAGCTCATGGATGTAGTAGCCGGGAGGAGCCGCTGCAGCAGCCAGGGCCGGACTACGCCGCAGGATCGGTTCGACCACCGGCATCACGAACAGATCGGGCAAGGGTGCGATCGCGCCACCGGCGGCATCCACCACCGCCTCCATCCGCGCCTGCATGTGGGCCACCAGCTGTTCTTCGTTCTCACCCCAGCGGCAATCGATGTGGGGAGTGGGCAGACCCCAGGCATCCACCCGGCTGGCGTCGAGGCTGATGCGGTTGCAGGCGCGAGGCAGCACTTCGCCATGACCGATCAGGAAGCCGGTGACGGACTCCGGCCGACGTTTCAACAACCGCGGGGGCTCAAAGCGCTCGATCGCACCCCAGAGTCCGTACCCACGCAGAAAGGGAAGCGTGGCATCGGCGCCGAGATTGACCGTGTTGGGGATGAAGAAGCTGCCGGCTCCGGACAGCTCCTGCGGCGATGGACCGGACGCAGGGGCCGGCAGCGAAAAGAAGCGGGCGCTGGAGATGTGATCCATCAGGTAGTGCCCCAGGGTTGCGGAGGGATCCACCAGGCCGCCCGGGCGCCAGGCCTCACTCGACTGGAGCAACAGGCGCACACTTTCGATCGTTGAGGCGCAGAGCACCACCAACGGTGCTGCCACCCGATGCCGTGACCCCTGCTGACGGTCGATGAAGACGACAGCCTCGGCGCGAGAACCCCTGGCATCGAGCTCGATATGGCTCACCACCGCATCGGAACGCAGCAGCACCCGGCCGGTCGCCAGGGCCTCCCCAAGGGCACGTCCCTGGGAGGTTGAGGCCGGCCAACCTGCACCGGCCTGGGGCAGGGCGAAACCGCGGGAATGGATCAGGGGCAGATCGAGGCTCTCGGCCAGAGACTGCTGAAGCTTCTGTTCCGGCGTGGTGAACGGCAGCGGCTGACGGTAGAGACCATCAGGGAGCTGGGGCAACCCATCGCAGTGCCCATGCACGCCAAGACAATGCTCCAGTCGGTCGTAGTAGGGGCTGAGATCGGCACTGGTGATCGGCCAGCAGGGCCCGAAGCCATCGCGGAGGGCCGCCTGGAATTCAAAATCCGACAGCCGCAGGGTGATCCCCCCCCAGGTGAGGCTCTTGCCACCGACCTGACGGCCCCGGGTCCAGAGGAACGGACGATCGGCGGGCGTGCTGTAGGGGTTGTCCCGTTCATCGACGAACAGATCCGGATTCTGCTTCCAGTAGCCCGGATGGTTGGCCTGACGGGCCTGGTGGCCGCTGCTGAGGTTGACCAGACGACGGAGGCTGTTGATGGGCTCCCCGCGGTAGACCTGGCGATGACTCAGCTCAGGCCCGGCCTCAAGCACCAGCACGTTCAGTCCTGCCCTGGCGAACACCAGGGCCGCCACGCCGCCACTGGCTCCGGAACCGACGACCACCGCATCCCAGGGACCGGCCAGGGAGGCGACAGAGGAGGGGGGGACCACAGCAGGGCTCCGTTGCAGGGTGGACGCTAGCCCCGAGCCTCGCCTGAGGCGGCAGCACACCAGGGCGGGACTGTGGGTTCTCGGGTGGTCGATCCCGGAGCAACAAAAAACCCTCGGTGAAACACCGAGGGTTCTGTTGACCCCTGAGGGGGCTGGCGTTGGTGGCGGGGAGGAGATTTGAACTCCTGACCTTCGGGTTATGAGCCCGACGAGCTACCAGACTGCTCTACCCCGCGTCGACCCCTGAATCTTACAACACAACGCCGGGCGGGACTGGGGGAGGGTCCGCTGGGGAGGATGGACGGAGCACCACGGCCACCCGCTCGATGCCCTTTCCGCTCAGCCGCTACCTCCGTTACGTCCGCTTTCCGCTGCTCTGCTGTCTGGTGGGGCTGACGATCGTCACGATCACCAGCGGCTGGCTCGCCACCTGGGTGACGCTGGTGCTGCTCGCACTTGAAATCAGCCTCTCCTTCGACAACGCCGTCGTCAATGCCAGGGTGCTGGAACGCCTCACCCCAGGTCAGCAGAACTTCTTTCTCACCTGGGGCCTGGTGATTCCGGTCTTCGGGGTGCGCTTCCTCGGACCGCTGGTGCTGGTGGCCCTGAGCGGCGGCGTCAGCCTGGCTGCGGCCTTTGATGCGGCTGTCAATGATCCGACCACTTACCACGCCCTGCTCAGCAAGGCCGAGCCGCGGATCCTGGCCTTCGGCGGCATGTTCCTGTTGATGGTGTTCCTGCGGTATTTCATCGACGACGCCAAGACCATCCACTGGGTGAACCGGATCGAGCGTCGCCTCAGTCAGATCGGCCGGGTCGATTCGATCGCCGTCGCCCTGGCGCTGGTGGTGCTGTTGGTGATCACCATCCTGCTGCCGGAGGTGCACCGCGCTGAGGTGCTGTTCGCCGGTGTGGTGGGACTGGTACTGCAGATCCTCTGCACCTCTCTGGCGGACTTCTTCGGCGGCGAGGAGGTTGCCGTCGGACGGATGGCCGCCAACGGTGGGCTGGCCAGCCTGATCTATCTGGAACTGCTGGATGCCTCCTTCAGCCTCGATGGCACGATCGGCGCCTTCGCGATCACAACACAGCTGCCCCTGATCCTCACCGGCCTCGGCCTCGGAGCCCTGTTCATCCGCTCCCTGACCGTGATGC
>CAIXOZ010000069.1 GCA_903921295.1 uncultured cyanobacterium
CCCTGGGCGGCCGCCTCCTCGTAGCCGGTGGTGCCATTGAGCTGACCCGCCGAGAACAGACCGCGCACGCGCCTGGTCTCCAGGCTTGGCTTCAGCTGGGTGGCGGGCAGGTAGTCGTAGTCGACGGCGTAGGCGGGCCGAAGCATCACGCAGTGCTCCAGGCCGGGCAGGGTGCGCAGCAGTTCCAGCTGCAGCCGCTCGGGCAGGCCGGTGGAGAAGCCCTGCACGTAGATCTCCGGCGTGTCGCGCCCCTCCGGTTCCAGGAAGATCTGGTGCGAGTCCTTGTCGGCGAAACGCACGATCTTGTCTTCGATCGAGGGGCAGTAGCGGGGCCCTTTGCTGTCGATGAAGCCGCCGTAGATCGGGGTCAGGTGCAGGTTGTCCCGGATCAGCTGATGGGTGGCGGCCGTGGTGCGGGTGATGTGGCAGCTCATCGGTTCGCCGCTCACCCAGGCGGCGGGATCGAAGGAGAAGTAGCGATCGTGGGCATCGCTCGGCTGCTCCTCGAGCCGATCGAGGTCGATGCTGCGACGGTCCACGCGGGCCGGGGTGCCGGTCTTGAGCCGCCCGAGCTCGAAGCCGAGCTCCCGCAGGGCGTCGGTCAGGCCCTCGGCGGCCTGTTCGCCGGCGCGGCCCGCCGCCATCGAGGTGTTGCCCACCCAGATCTGGCCGCCGAGGAAGGTGCCGGTCGTGAGGATCACCGCGTCGGCCCCGTAGACGCTGCCGAAGTAGGTGCGCACGCCGGTGATCCGGCCGACCGGGCCGCTGCGTTGGACGTGATCCGGCGCCAGGGCCTCGGCGGCCGCGGCCGGAGCGATCGTGTCCCGTGTCGTCCCGGGGTCGAAGGCCACCTCCAGTCCGGTGACCATCGCCTCGCGCAGGGCCAGGTTGGGGGTGTGCTGCAGCAGCTGCAGCATCTGGCGGGCGTACTGCCGCTTGTCGGTCTGGGCGCGCAGGGCCCACACCGCCGGACCGCGGCTGGCGTTGAGGATCCGCTTCTGCAGAGCGGTGGCATCAGCGAGACGACCGATCACGCCCCCGAGGGCATCCACTTCGTGCACCAGCTGGCTTTTGGCCGGTCCACCCACCGCCGGGTTGCAGGGCTGCCAGGCGATGCGGTCAAGGTTGAGGCTGAACAGCGCCGTGTTCAGTCCCAGGCGTGCCGCCGTGATCGCCGCCTCACAGCCGGCATGGCCGCCGCCGACCACGATCACGTCGAAGTGCTCGGTCGGTCGATCGCCCGTCCGCTCGCCAGGCCCGGTGTCCGACGTCTGCGGCTTCATGGGGCCGGCGGGCTCCGGCGGGCTGGGCGGGCTGGGGCTCATCGTTGCAGGCTAGAGCGCCCCCTGTGGTCGGCTGCAGCAGCCGGCGCCACGATGCCAGCACACCCTGCCTGAGGCCGATGGCCTGCGGACGCTGCCTGATCGTTGGCTATGGCCCTGGTGTGGGCCAGGGGGCGGCCCTGGCCTTCGCCGCTGCCGGCTACAGCCTCGGCCTGGTGGCTCGCCGGCCGGAGCGGCAGCAGGCGGCGCTGGAGGCGTTGCGTTTCGCTGGAGCCGAGGCCGAGCTGGTGGCGGCCGATGCCGCCGATGCGCCTGGGCTGACGGCCGCGCTGCAGGGACTGCTGCGGCCGGAGCTGCCGACGGTGCTCCTTTACAACGCCGTGGCCCCGACCTTCGCTGCCCCGACCGGCCTCAGCCCGGAGCGGCTGCATGCCGATCTCGGTGTGGATGTGGTGGGGGCGCTGGCGGCGTCCCTGGCGGTGCTGCCGGCGATGCAGGCACGGGGCGAAGGCAGCCTGCTGTTCACGGGCGGTGGCTTCGCCCATCACCCGAGCGCCGCCACCAGTTCGATCGGCATCGGCAAGTCGGCCCTGCGGGCCCTGGTGCTCTGCCTGGCGGAGGAGCTGGCCCCGTCCCCGCTGCGGGTGGGCCTGCTCTCGATCATGGGGATGGTGACGGCCGGCAGTGCCTTCGACCCGCACCGGATCGGCGAGGCTTTCGTGGCCCTGCACCATCGTCTGGCCGAGGACCCCAGCCCCGAGTGCCTGTTTCCAGGCGCGCGCTGAGGATCGGCGGCGGCCTGGCCAGGCGGCGGCGGTGCCAGGGGCTCGGTTGAGCGGAAGTTCTGCGGAGGCTCTCCGTGGTCGCGGTTTCAGGCGGCCAGATTGCGGAAGCGGGTGAACTGGGGTTCAAACAGCAGCTTCACCACGCCCACCGGGCCGTTGCGGTGCTTGGTGACGATCACCTCGGTGATGCCGCGGTCAGGGGTTTCGGGGTTGTAGTACTCGTCGCGGTAAATCATCAGCACCAGGTCGGCGTCCTGCTCGATCGAGCCCGATTCCCGCAGGTCACTGAGCATCGGCCGCTTGTTGGTGCGGGATTCCACGCCCCGGCTGAGCTGCGAGAGGGCGACCACGGGCACATTCAGCTCCCGGGCCATCCCCTTCAGGCTCCGCGTGATCCGCGAGAGCTCCTGCACCCGGTTGTCGGAGCCCGAGCCTTCCATCAGCTGCAGGTAGTCGATCACCACCAGCCCCAGCTCCTTGCCCGTTTCGGCCATCAGACGCCGGCAGAGGGAGCGCATCTCGAGCACGCCGGCGTTCGGTTTGTCGTCGATGTAGATCGGCTGCTGACCGAGGGTGCTGATGCCTTTCATCAGCAGCGGCCATTCGTCGTCGTGCAGGCGACCGGCCCGCAACCGGCCGCTGTCGATGCCCACCTCCATCGCCAGCAGGCGGTAGGTGAGCTGCTCCTTGCTCATCTCCAGGCTGAACACGCACACCGGCA
>CAIXOZ010000070.1 GCA_903921295.1 uncultured cyanobacterium
GCGGCGGCTCCGACAAGGGCGGCGGCAGGTCCGCCAGCCAGGCCGCCACCGAGCGCCCGCTGCCGCACGGTGGCGACCCTGGAGCCGGCGGCACCAGGCTCGGATCAAGGACGGCCAGGGGCGCGAGCACGAAGGGTCGCTCCAGCAGGCGCGGATGGGGCAGCTGCAGCACCGCGGTGTGGCAGCGCAGATCACCCCACCAGAGGAGATCGAGATCGAGACAGCGTGGTCCCCAGCGCTCCAGCCGCTGCCGGCCGAAGCGCTGCTCGAGGGCCAGGAGGTCGACCATCAGCGCCTCCGCCGTGGCCTGGCTGGGAACCCGGAGCCCCTGCACCAGCAGCACCGCATTCAGATAGTCGGGCTGATCGGCAGGTCCACCCACGGGGGTGGTGCGGAACAGCGGCGACCAGCGCAGCGTCAGACCTGCAGCACCGTGGTTGCTCAGCAGTTGCTGCAGGGGTCTGCGCACCGCCTGCAGGGTCTGCACCGGCGTACCGACAGCGCTGGGGAGATTGGCCCCGAGCCCAATGGCGGCGCCCACAGGGCCCTGATCGCTCCGACAGGACGGGAGGATCCCCATGGCTGGCGACGGGAAGCGCTCAGCGACCCTAGGGGCCTGCCGCCTGGCAAGACGCGCCCCGGGCGGCCCGTTGGCCGGCGCGGCACCGTCAGGAGTCCGGGCTGATCAGCGAGACTGCCCACTGTTCTACGGGCCAGCGCCGTTTCTTCATGGTTGCCAGCGGACCTCAGGCTGCCCCCGACCCCGCCAGCGCCGGAAGCTCCGCCACGCGCGGCGAGCGCGCGGCGATGGCGGAGCGGGCCTTCCCTCTGGCGGCGATCACCGGTCACGGCACCCTGAAACTGGCCCTGCTGCTGGCGGCCGTCGACCCGGGCCTGGGCGGCGTGGTGATCGCCGGCGGCCGGGGCACCGGCAAATCGGTGCTGGCCCGAGGGCTGCATGCGCTGCTGCCGCCCATCGATGTGCTCGACCTCGGCGGTTCCGGCGCCGATGTGGGCGCTGGCCGCAATCTCGATCCCAACCGTCCTGACGACTGGGACGAGGCCACCCGCGAACGGCTGCAGTCGCTCGGGGCCGATCCCAGTGGCAACGATCGCAGCGCCCTGCTGCCGACCCGGGTGATCCCGGCGCCCTTTGTGCAGGTGCCGCTCGGCATCACGGAAGACCGTCTGGTGGGCTCGGTGGATGTCACCGCCTCCCTGGCCAGCGGGCGGGCCGTGTTCCAACCGGGCCTGCTGGCGGAAGCCCACCGCGGCGTGCTCTACGTCGATGAACTGAACCTGCTCGATGACGGCATCACCAACCTGTTGCTGGCGGCGGTGGGCAGCGGCGAGAACCGGATCGAACGGGAAGGGCTGAGCCTGAGCCATCCCTGCCGCTGCCTGTTGATCGCCACCTACAACCCCGAGGAGGGAGCGATCCGCGATCACCTGCTGGATCGTTTCGCCATCGCCCTCTCCGCCAACCAGGTGCTCGATGTGGAGCAGCGGGTGGCGATCACCCGCAGTGCCATGGGCCATGCCGAGGCGAGCGAAAGCTTCCGCAACCAGTGGCTGGAGGACACCGATGCCCTGGCGACCCAGCTCCTGCTCGCCCGCCAGTGGCTGCCGGATGTGACCATCGCCAGGGAACAGATCGCCTACCTGGTGAAGGAAGCGATCCGGGGCGGCGTCGAGGGGCACCGTTCCGAGCTCTACGCGGTGCGGGTGGCCCGGGCCCATGCCGCCCTCAGCGGCCGCGACAGGGTCGAGGCCGAGGATCTGCAGGTGGCGGTGCGTCTGGTGATCGCGCCGCGGGCTCTGCAGCTGCCGCCCCCCGATCCCGACCAGCCCCTGGAGCCGCCGCCACCGCCGCCACCGCAGGGAGAACAGCCGCCGGAAGAACCGGAACCGCCCGAGAGCGAGCAGGAGCCCGAGGATCCGGACGACGAACCCGAGGAGCCTGAGGACGACACCCCCGAGGATCAGGCCCCGCCCTCGATTCCGGAGGAATTCCTGCTCGATCCCGAGGCCACGGCGATCGATCCCGACCTGCTGCTCTTTTCCGCTGCCAAGGCGAAATCCGGTGGCAGCGGCAACCGCTCGATCGTGCTCAGCGACAGCCGCGGCCGTTATGTCAAACCGATGCTGCCCCGCGGCCCGGTCAAGCGGATCGCCGTCGATGCCACCCTGCGGGCGGCGGCGCCTTACCAGAAGGCCCGGCGCCAGCGTCAGCCGGAGCGCACGGTGATCGTGGAGGAGGGCGATCTGCGCGCCAAGCAGTTGCAGCGCAAGGCCGGCTCGCTGGTGATCTTCCTCGTGGATGCCAGCGGCTCGATGGCCCTGAACCGCATGCAGAGCGCCAAGGGGGCGGTGATCCGGCTGCTCACCGAGGCCTATGAGAACCGCGACGAGGTGGCCCTGATCCCCTTCCGCGGCGACCAGGCGGAGGTGCTGCTGCCCCCGACCCGTTCCATCACAGCCGCCAGAAGACGCCTGGAATCGATGCCCTGCGGCGGCGGCTCTCCCCTGGCCCACGGCCTCACCCAGGCGGCCAGGGTCGGTGCCAATGCGCTGGCCACCGGGGATCTGGGACAGGTGGTGGTGGTGGCGATCACCGACGGACGCGGCAACGTGCCCCTGTCACGCTCTCTGGGTCAGCCCCAGCTGGAGGGCGAGGAGCCGGTGGATCTCAAGGAGGAGGTGAAGCAGGTGGCTGGCCGTTACAGGGCCCTGGGCCTGAAGCTGCTGGTGATCGACACCGAGCGCAAGTTCATCGGT
The DNA here is from genome assembly GCA_903921295.1 of uncultured cyanobacterium. Taxonomy (GTDB): domain Bacteria; phylum Cyanobacteriota; class Cyanobacteriia; order PCC-6307; family Cyanobiaceae; genus CAIXOZ01. The sequence goes on from CAIXOZ010000070.1 coordinate 2,779, forward strand.
AGCGGCATGGGCAAGGACCTGGCGACCGCAGCCGGTGGCCGCTATGTGCAGCTGCCGAAGGCCAGCGACCAGGCGATCGCCGCGATTGCGATGGAGGCGATCAACGGGGTCTGAACCAGCACGGCATCGGTCGGGGCCCAGCACCGGCCGGCGAAGGCTGATCACGCCCGATGGCCTGGAATGGCCTGACACCTGAGCGACCGGGCGCTCAGCCCATCAGGGCCTGGCCGGCGCCGCAGGCGGTTGAGGCGCGGCGCCGGCCGGATACATCTCATCGAAGAACTGGCCCAGGCCGATCGCCACACTGCGAACCCCGGCCATGAAGGTCGGATCCGAGGTGAGGCGGTTCACATCCCCACCCACCGCTTTCCAACGGGCGGTGAGTGCCTCGGCGTTGGCCACGGTCTCCTTGAGTTGAGACACCGTGGTCGGGTTGTCGACGGCGGCGGTGACATTGCGGATGTGGGCCGTGGCCTCCTCAACATTGCCGCCGGCCCGGTCGAGCCGCTGCACCAGACCCTGAGCCTGCCTGAGAAACACCGTGGCCTCGCTGGCGGTGAGCTCGAACTTCTGGGCGGCGCTGGTGACCGTGGGCACGAGTTTGCCGCGATCGGCGTCCTCAAGCATCCGCTGCACCAGATCGGTGACGGTGCTGAGGCTGGGAGCTGCACGACCGACGATCACGGAATCAGCGCAGACGATCCGGCGCTGATCACAATCCCTGGAGAGCGGGCCGGCCAGCCCGGCCGGCAGCGACGGACCGCCACCCAGGAGCGCCACCTGGGCGTTGGCACCAAGGAGGGAGCCACTCTGCACCTGGGCCACCACCGGCCGTGGCAGCTTCAGATCAGGGGAATTGATCTCGAGCACCGCAACCACCGCCTCGGGGGTGGCCTCCACCGAGCGCACATTGCCCACGACCACACCGCGGTAGGTGACAGCCGAACGGGGCGCCAGACCGGCGGCATCCTGGAGCTCGAGTCGGACCTGCCACTGGGTCTGACCGAGGCTGAGACCGCGAAGCCAGAACCAGAACCCACCGCCACCGATCAAGGCGGCCAGCAGGGAAAATCCCACGATCGCCTCGCGCACACTGCGACGCATCGCTCAGAGCTCCGAGGGTTGCATGGGTCCTTCCAGGCTACCGCTCCTGAATTGCTGGACGTAGGGATTGTCGGTCAACCGGAAATCAGCAACGCTCCCCTGCCACCGGAAGCGTCCGTCATAGAGAAGGGCGACGCGATCGGCGGTGCGCTCGATCGTGCTGTGCACATGGCTGACGACGATCGAGCTGCCACCGGCCACCTCGGAGCTGCGCACGATCAGATCCTCGATGCGGGTGCAGGCCACCGGATCCAGGCCGGCGGTCGGTTCATCGAAGAGCAGCACCGGTTGCTGGCCGGGCGGCTGGGAGGGGTCATCCACAAGGGCGCGGGCAAAGCTGACCCGCTTCTGCATGCCGCCACTGAGCTCTCCGGGGAAGAGATCGTTGATGCCATAGAGACCGACGGCCTCCAGGCAGCGACTGACGCGCTCGCGGATCTGGGGTTCCCGGAGCCGGCCGTCGCGGTAGAGCAGAAAACCGACGTTCTCCTGGACGGTGAGGGAAGCCAACAAGGCAGGGTTCTGGAACACCAGCCGCACATCCGGGGGCTGACGCTGGTCGAGCCGCAGATAGGCCTGGGGAATGCCGTGGATGCGCACCTCTCCGGACTGGGGCCGGAGCAGTCCCGCCAGCACCCGCAGGATCGTCGATTTGCCCGAACCCGAGGGCCCGACCACCACCAGCCGCTCCCCGGGGGCCAGCGCCAGGCTGATGCCATCGAGCACGCGATGACTGCCCCAGCCGATCACGACCTCCTCCATCTCCAGCACCGGCGGATCGGTGAGGGCCGGCGCCGGCGGCAAAGGCTGGCTGGAAACCACAGGGGCGAGCAGGCGATGTCGGTTCCATCCTGGCGCGCTGTCCTTAAAGTTCCACAATCTGCAGCCGGCGTTCGCGCCCTGCCCGCTTGAACCAGCAGCGGCCCCAACGTCGAAGCCGACGCCTGCGCACCGGCCTCAAGGCCCCTGGCCTCCTGCGTGGTGGCGATCAGCAACGCAGGGATCTGATCAGCCGCTCCCGCCGGGCAGCCCGCTGGCTTCAGCCGGGTCTGGTGGTGAAGCGGTGGATGCTCACCTCCGGCATCGGTCTGGTTCTGGCCCTGCTGGGTGCCGCGGTCTGGGCGGATCTGCAGCCGATCTACTGGGTGTTGCAGTCGATTCGCTGGCTGCTGCAGAACATCACCCAGGTGCTGCCGCGAGCGGTGACCGGTCCCCTGGTGCTGCTGGCGGGGGGGGCCCTGGTCTGGCTGGGCCAGAGCCGCAGCTTCGGGTCGATCCAGCAGGCGCTGGCCCCCGAAAAGGACACCGTGCTGGTGGATGCGCTGATGGCCCAACGCCGCCTGAACCGGGGCCCGAACATCGTGGCCATCGGCGGCGGCACCGGGCTGTCCACCCTCCTCAGCGGCCTGAAGCGCTACAGCAGCAACATCACGGCGATCGTGACGGTGGCCGACGACGGGGGTAGCAGCGGCGTGCTGCGTCGGGAGCTCGGGGTGCAGCCACCGGGGGATATCCGCAACTGCCTGGCGGCCCTGGCCCGGGAAGAGCCCCTGCTGACCAAGTTGTTTCAATACCGCTTCAAGGCCGGCACCGGCCTCGAAGGCCACAGCTTCGGCAATCTGTTCCTATCGGCGCTGACGGCGATCACCGGCAGCCTGGAAACGGCGATCACGGCCAGCAGCCGCGTGTTGGCGGTTCAGGGCCAGGTGGTGCCCGCCACAACCGCGGATGTGAAGCTCTGGGCCGAACTCGAGAACGGCGATCGGATCGAGGGCGAATCA
>CAIXOZ010000071.1 GCA_903921295.1 uncultured cyanobacterium
ACCCGATCCAGGGAGCGGGTGCCGTTGGTGGTGCTCATGAAGATCCGCTTGCCGGCCACCAGCTCCGGCGTCACCGCCAGAGGGGAATTGCCGAGGTCGTAGCCCTCCACGCGCTTGCCGCCGCGCTCACCGGCCCGCAGCCGCAGCTCCTGCGGCCAGGCGGCGGCCGCCGCCTCGAGGGCCTCGAGATCGGCGAAGGCCTGAATCGCCTCGGCGCCGTTCTGCAGCGACCAGGCGATCGTGGTGGTGGCCCGCAACACATCGATGACGACGGCGGCATCGGCGCCGCCATCGGCCGGCGGACGGATCGCCGGCACGGATTCCGAGGTGTGGAAATAGGAGATCTGCACGGCGCGGCCAGGGGGTGAGGTGCGCCACAGTAGGCAGCTGACTGCCTGGATGGGACGTGGGATTGAGGAGCTGGTCCAGGCGCTGGGCCCGCGGGGGATCCCGGAAGCCATCCCCGGCGGCACCGAGCCGCCAGGGGGGTGATCAGGCCAGCGACGCCAACCAGCCCAGCCCAACGCCCGCCGCGGCCACATCCGCACCGGCCTCGGTGAGCCGCGAACAACGCCGCGATCTGCGCGGATTCCTGCAGCTGCTGGAGCAGCGCGGCCAGCTGCGGCGGATCACGGCACCGGTGGATCCGGACCTCGAACTGGCGGCAATCGCCGATCGGGTCCTGTCCCAGGGCGGACCGGCCCTGTTGTTCGAGAACGTGATCGGCTCCACGATGCCGGTGGCCGTGAACCTTCTCGGCACCGTTGAACGGGTGGTCTGGAGCATGGGCATGGACAAGCCCGAGGAGCTCGAAACCCTCGGCGAGAAGCTGGCGCTGCTGCAGCAACCGCGCCCACCCAAAGGGCTGAAGGAGGTGGGCCGTTTCGGCGGGTTGCTCTGGGACCTGGTCAAGGCCAGGCCCGCGTCCGATCCATTTCCACCCTGTCAGCAGCAGGTGTTCGAGGGGGAAGCTGTGAACCTCGAGGCCCTGCCGCTGCTGCGGCCCTGGCCCGGGGATGCGGGCCGGATCATCACCCTCGGCCTGGTGATCACCAAGGATCCGGAAACGGGCACGCCGAATGTCGGCGTGTACCGGCTGCAGCAGCAATCGATCAACACGATGACCGTGCACTGGCTCAGCGTGCGCGGCGGTGCCCGCCATCTACGCAAGGCCGCAGCGATGGGCAAGAAGCTTGAGATCGCCATTGCCATCGGCGTGCATCCGCTGTTGGTGATGGCGGCGGCCACACCGATCCCGGTGCAGCTGAGCGAATGGCTGTTCGCCGGCATCTACGGCGGTAAAGGGGTACGGCTGACGCGATGCAAAACGATCGATCTGGAGGTGCCCAGCCACAGCGAACTGGTGCTCGAAGGCACGATCACGCCCTGCGAAGAGCTCGCCGATGGTCCCTTCGGGGATCACATGGGCTTCTACGGCGGTGAGGAGCCGTCACCGCTGGTGCGGATCCAGTGCATCACCCAGCGTCGCGATCCGATCTACTTCACCACCTTCAGCGGCCGGCCACCGAAGGAGGACGCGATGCTGGCGATTGCCCTCAATCGCATCTACACACCGATCCTGCGCCAGCAGATCCCCGAGATCGTTGATTTCTTCCTGCCGATGGAAGGGCTCAGCTACAAACTGGCGGTGATTGCGATCGACAAGGCCTACCCGGGCCAGGCGAAGCGGGCGGCGATGGCCTTCTGGAGCGCCCTGCCCCAGTTCACCTACACCAAGTTCGTGGTGGTGGTCGACAAGAGCATCAACATCCGCGACCCCCGCCAGGTGATCTGGGCGATCAGCGCCCTGGTGGATCCGCAGCGGGACCTGTTCGTGCTCGAGAACACCCCTTTCGACACCCTGGACTTCGCCAGCGAACAGCTGGGTCTCGGCGGCCGACTGGCGATCGACGCCACCACCAAGGTGGGCCCGGAACGCAACCACGCCTGGGGCGAACCGCTCAGCCGCTCCCCCGAACTGGAAGCCAGGCTCGATGCCCGCTGGGCAGAGCTCGGCCTGGCAGACATCGGCCTGACGACTCCCGACCCGGCCCTGTTCGGCTACACCCTGGAGCATGTGCTGGAGCGCCTGGCCCAGACCAGTCGCCCCTGAGATCGACGGCACGCGTCAGGGCACTCCCCCTGGCGGAAACGGCTCCTGGCCTGATCTGCTGGCCAACCCCCATCAGCCCTGATGGTGGGAGAACCGGGCGACAAGCCGGCAGGGCTTCATCGCTGGAGTCGGCAACAACGCCGCACCCTCAGAACGCCATCCACCCGGGCAGCCGGCCAGGCCAGCACCTGACGCTTCTGGCCCCGGCGATCCTTGACCAGGCACAGAATCCAGATGTTGCGGAGCCCGGGTCCCCCCCCATGATCGGTGCTCAACTGGGCCGTCAGCAGATCCATGCCCTCAGGGCCCTGGTGTCCCTTGCCTGTGAGCCCGATCGCTGGCGTTCCGTCACCTCGCTGGCGGCGCAGCAGGCCCTGCCGGCAGCGATGCTTGAGCAACTGCTGCTGCGGCTGCGTCGTGCCGGGCTGGTGGAGGCCCGCCGCGGCCGCCTGGGCGGCTACCGCCTCCGTGGCAAGCCGGCCGCGATCAGCCTGACGATGGTGCTGGAGGCTCTGGCCCCGGCGCGCGTGGTCCCAGACCGCGAACCGGTCGCTGCTGACCCCCTGCCCGGGGAGGCCCAGCCCGTGGAGCGAGCCGCCAGCGAACTGGTGGCCGTCGCCCTGGAGCAACGGCTTCAGCGGGCCCTGGCACGGGAAATGGGCCGGATCACCCTCGAAGATCTGCTCTTCGACCTGCGCAGCAGTGAGGCCAGCCTGGAGGATGACGGCGGACTGATGCTTCCGTAGCTCCATAGGATCGCCACCACCCCCGCCATGCGCGTGTGTCCAGTTCTGCCTCCTCCCAATCCCTGACGTTGTCGGCCTCCGGGCCCCTGCGGGGACGGGTGCGGGTGCCCGGGGACAAGTCGATCTCACACCGCGCCCTGCTGTTCGGCGCCATCGCCGAAGGGCTGACCACGATCGAAGGCCTGCTGCCGGCGGAAGATCCCCTCAGCACCGCCGCCTGCCTGCGGGCGATGGGGGTGACGGTCTCGCCGATCGTGGCCGGGGAGCCGGTGACCGTGCAGGGGGTGGGGCTCGATGGCTTCCTGGAACCCGACGACATCCTCAACTGCGGCAACTCCGGCACGACGATGCGCCTGATGCTCGGCCTGCTGGCCGGGCGCGATGGTCGTCACTTCGTGCTCAGTGGCGATGGTTCGCTGCGCAACCGACCGATGCGTCGCGTCGGCGAACCGCTCGCCCGCATGGGCGCCCGAATCCAGGGCCGCAGCGGCGGCAACCTGGCACCCCTGGCGGTGCAGGGCCAGAGCCTCCATGGCGTCACGATCCGTACGCCGGTGGCCTCCGCCCAGGTGAAGAGCGCGATCCTGCTTGCCGCCCTCACCGCCGCCGGCCCGACCACAGTGATCGAACCGCAGCAGAGCCGCGATCACAGCGAGCGGATGCTGCGGGCCTTCGGCGCCGACCTGGTGGTAGCCGGCCCGGGCGGCACCGAGGTGACCGTGACACCCGGCGCCAGCCTGCGCGGCCAGTCGGTGATCGTGCCCGGTGACATCAGCTCGGCCGCCTTCTGGCTGGTGGCGGCAGCCACGATCCCGGGCTCGGAGCTGATCGTGGAGAACGTGGGCCTCAATCCCAGCCGCACCGGCATTCTTGACGTGCTCGAGCAGATGGGCGCACGGATCAAGGTGATCAATCCGCGGGATGTGGCCGGCGAGCCGGTGGGGGATCTGGAGGTGAGCCACGGGCCCCTGCAGGCCTTCAGCATCGATGAACCGATGATGCCCAGGCTTGTCGATGAAATTCCGGTGCTGGCGGTGGCGGCCTGCCTGGCCGAAGGCACCAGCCGCGTGCGGGGCGCGGCCGAGCTGCGGGTCAAGGAAACCGATCGCCTGGCGGTGATGGCCCGGCAGCTGCAGGCGATGGGCGCCAGCCTCACCGAATACCCCGATGGTCTCGACATCCAGGGGGGCGCCAGCCTGAAGGGGGCCGCCGTGGACAGCGAGACCGACCATCGGGTGGCGATGAGCCTGGCGGTGGCGGCTCAGCTCGCCAGTGGCACCACCACCCTGGCCAGGCCTGAGGCGGCGGCGGTGTCCTACCCGGGCTTCTACGACGACCTCACCCGCCTGCTCGGATGAGCCCCGGCCTGCAGCTCCAGGCCACGGCTGACGGCAGCCCGACGCTGTTCTCCGATCGCTTCGGGGAGTCGTTCCACAGCGACCGCGGCGCCCGGCGGGAGGCGCTCGAGACCTACATCCAGCCGGCGGAGCTGGAACGCTTTAGCCGCGGCCAGACGATGACCGTGCTCGATGTCGGCGTGGGGCTGGGCTACAACAGCGCCTGCCTGCTGGAAGCGGTCAGCGCCCGCGGCCTGCGGCTGCGCTGGTGGGGTCTGGAGCTCGATCCCACCCCCCTGCGCCAGCTCCTGGCGGATCCGGGCTACCGGAGCCTGTGGCAGCCATCGACGCTGGCGGTGTTGAAACAGATCGCCGCCAGGGCCGCGGACGAGAGCTCCAGCCGCTGGCACCATGCCGATGGCAATGGCGTCCTGCTCTGGGGAGATGGCCGTCAACGTCTGCAGACGTTGCTGGAGACCGAAGCCGGACAGCTGGATCTGGTGCTGCTCGATGCCTTTTCACCACGGCGCTGCCCCGAACTCTGGACCCACGAATTCCTGGGTGGCCTGGCCCGGCTGCTCCACCCCCAGGGCCGGCTGATCACCTACAGCGCCGCCGCCGCCGTACGGGCCTCCCTGGCCGCATCGAGTCTGGAGCTGGCCAGCCTGACGGTGTCGCGGCTGGATGCCGGCGACCGCTGGGGTGCTCGCTGGAGTCAGGGAACGATTGCCAGTCCATCGCCCTTACCACCGAGCGGACGCTATCGAGCGCTGTCAGCGATGGAACGGGAGCACCTGGAGACAAGGGCGGCCGAACCCTATCGGGATGCCGATGGCCACTCAGAGGCCAGCGCGATCCTGAGCCGCCGTGCCGAGGCCCAGCGGCTCAGCGGCGCCGCCAGCACCACCGCCTGGCGGGCCCGCTGGGGCAGCAGCCATCGACAATCAGAGACGAGGGGTAGATTCCCGGCCAGTGCAACCCCGGATTCGATGCTCGCGATTGCCGTTCTGGCCGCCGGGAAGGGCACCCGGATGAAGAGCGACCTGCCGAAGGTCCTGCAACCACTGGCGGGAGCAACGCTGGTGCAGCGGGTCCTCGCCAGCTGCGCCACCCTGAGCCCGGAGCGGCGGCTACTGATCGTCGGCCATGGAGCCGAGACCGTGCAGCAGTCCCTGGCACAGACCCAGGGCCTGGAATTCGTGCTCCAGCAACCCCAGAACGGCACCGGCCACGCCGTGCAGCAACTGCTGGGCCCCCTGGCCGATTTCGACGGCGATCTGCTCGTGCTCAATGGTGATGTACCGCTGCTGCGAGCGGAAACGCTCGAGGCACTGCTGTCCCAGCACCGGCGCAGCGGTGCCGAGGTCACCCTGCTCACCGCCCGCCTCAGCGATCCGAGCGGCTACGGCCGGGTGGTGGCCGATGACCTGGGCCGGGTCAGCGCCATCGTCGAGCACCGCGACTGCAGCGAAGAACAGCGCCGGATCAACCTGATCAATGCCGGCATCTACTGCTTCCGTTGGTCAGCCCTGGCCTGGGTGCTGCCGCAGCTGCGCACCGACAACGACCAGGGGGAGCTTTACCTGACGGACACCGTGGCCATGCTCGAGGGAGCGATGCACCTGGAGGTCGGTGACGCCGACGAGATCAATGGCATCAACGACCGCTTGCAGCTGAGTGCCTGTGAGGCGGTGCTTCAGGATCGGCTGCGCCGCCACTGGATGGCGGAAGGGGTGACCTTCGTCGATCCGGCCAGCTGCACCCTGAGCGAGGGCACCCGCTTCGGCCGCGATGTGATCGTGGAGCCCCAGTGCCATTTCCGGGGCAACACTGTGGTCGGCGACCGCAGCCGCATCGGGCCCGGAAGCCTGCTGGAGGATGCCGAGGTGGGCCGTGACGTGACGGTGCTGCAGTCGGTGCTGCTCCAGTGTCGCGTCGGCGATCGGATCGCGATCGGACCCTTCGCCCACCTGCGCCCCGGCAGCGAACTGGCCGAGGGCTGCAAGGTGGGCAACTTCGTGGAGATCAAGAACAGCCGTCTTGAAAGCGGCTGCAAGGTCAACCACCTCAGTTACATCGGCGACGCGGATCTGGGCCGTGATGTGAATGTCGGTGCCGGCACGATCACCGCCAATTACGACGGCGTGCGCAAACACCGCACCGTGATCGGTGCAGGCAGCAAGACCGGTGCCAATTCCGTGTTGGTGGCCCCGATCACCCTCGGCGAGCGGGTGACCGTGGGCGCCGGGTCGACCCTGACCCGGGACGTGACCAGTGGCGCCCTGGCCATCGGCCGGGCCCGCCAGCTGGTGAAGGAGAACTGGAACCCGGATCCAGGCTGAACGCCGGCCCTTGAACCCTCAGGGACTGGCCTGCCGCTCCGGCAACCCTGGAGCCTGGCTGGCCCCGGCCTGGGAGGAGGACCTCGGCGCGCGCGCGGGGTCTGGGCTCGCGGCGGGCTGGGACGTCGGGGCGGGCTGCGAGGGTGGCGCCGGCACGAACCGATGCAGCACCTGAGCGACCAGCAGCACCAGGGCCAGGAGCGCCGCCGCCGCCGCCGCCAGGGCCGCCACCAGGAACCGTCGTGAGGTGCGGGGGTAGAGGGCGATGGCCCCGAGGATCACCAGAGGCCAGAGCGGCCAGACCACGAGTGCCAGGATCGCCAGCAGCAACAGACCCCGCCGCTGCAGGCGAAGCCGCTCCTGGCGCTGAAACGCCGCCCGTTCGGCAGCAGCCTGCTCGGCGAGAAGAGCCCGCTCCTCATCGTCGATCCAGCGCCCATGCTGGATCGCCTCCTCAAGCTCCTGCTGACGCTGCCGCTCCCGGGGGGTGAGCGGAGAGATCGCCGCCGTTCCCGGCAGGGGACCCAGTCCCAGTCGCCCCAGAACCTGACGCCAGATCGGAACCGCCTGGGGCAAGCCCTCGGCGGAGCGAACGGTGGAGCGGCGGGAGGATGTCAAGGCAGGAGCAAGGAAAGTCAGACCCGAGCGCGATCGTGGCCCGGCCGGCCCGAGGTCAGCCAGCGTTCCAATCATCTCCCCAGGGTCCCGCAGGCCGAGACAGGGACCACCATGGAGACCCCCGCTGCAGGGCACGGGGTCTCCGCCTCCATGGTCCGGCGGTGGCGATGGATGCGGGTGATGGCTGGTGGCGACCGACGCAGCGAGGAGCCTGACGCCGGCAAGGCCAGGACACACCAGCGGAGCTCGATCGCCACGGGATCCGAGGGTTCCGCGCAGCCAGGGCGGTCGGCTGATCATGGACGCCGAAGATCGCCACGGTTCGGCGATGCCGCGAAGCAGGAGGATCCGCCGGAAGCATGGTGACGAGACGGCTCAACGGCTGGGCAACCTTGCTGTTGATCGAGGACAGAAGTGCAGGGCTTCGCCTGCATTTAGTGTCAGGACGAGGAACCGCGGACACGGCCCGAGCCGAGCGATGACCAGCTTCAGCAGCCCCGGCCTTCCAACCCTCGCCCAGGACGGCTCCGAGCGCGGCAACCTCGACAACCCCGGCAACGAATTCCTCGATCTCGCCCGCGCCTTCGGCCCGGGGGGCTCCAGCGCCGGGGACCACGCCACAGACACCCCCGCAGACAACGCCCCGGATCGCCTCTGTGAGAGCGCTTCAGGTGAGAGCGCTCCACACCCCACAGCCGGTTCCAACGCGCTCGGGCGGCTGACGATCGGCGAGGCCCCGGCGGCCGACTATCTGGCCGCGATCCGGCCTCAGCTGATCAGGGCCGGCAGCCTTCTGCTCCCCAATCCCCAGCAGTATCCGGTACGGCTCAGCCGCAGCCTCCGGGAGATGGTGCTCGATAACGGCGGCAAACTGCTGCGCCCCTCCCTGAGCCTGGTCACAGCCCAGCTGCTGGGGGGACGCACCGACACGGCCCTGGCCTTCGGCTGGGCCATCGAACTGATTCACAACGCCTCCCTGATCCTCGACGATCTGCCGGCGATGGATGACGCCACGGTGCGTCGCGGCCGGATGGTGATCCATCTGCGCCATTCCACCGCCTACGCCATCCTCCTCGCCACCTACATGCACAACGTGGCGATGCAGGTGATCGGTCGCCGCACCCCCTCGGCCGAGGTGCACCTGCAGTTCACGCTGCGGCTGCAGGAAGCCCTCGGCGGCCATGGCCTGATCGGCGGCCAGGCCCTCGATCTGGATCTGATGGAGGAGGCCCCCGACCTTGAGGCCGCCCACGACTACGGCAACCGCAACGGTCTGCGGGACCTCTGGAGCGTCTGCGCCCACTTCAAGACCGCCTCGCTGTTCAGCCTGGCGCTCTACGCCGGAGCGGTGGATGCCGGTCTGTCGACCGCCCAGATCAACACCCTGCTGCGCTGCGGCGATTCCGCCGGCCTCGTCTTCCAACTGGCCGATGATGAATCCGACCTCGACGAAGACCGCCAACGCAGTGATTTCCAGTCGCTGCTCACCCGCGAGCAACGGCTACAGGAAGCCGAGAATCGCCGCCTGCAGTGGCGCCAGGAGCTGACTCAGGCCTTCGGCAACGCCGGCGACCAGCTGGCGGACTTCCTCGATCTGGCCACC
>CAIXOZ010000072.1 GCA_903921295.1 uncultured cyanobacterium
CGATCCACCACGGCGGCGTGACCGATGGCGAAGCCGATGCGCAGGCCCGCCAGGCCGGCAGTCTTGGCCAGGGAGCGCAGCACCAGCAGGTTTGGCGTGGTCTCGAAATCCGCCAGTGGCAGCACGCTGTCGCCGCTGAAGGCCTCATAGAGCTCATCCACCACCACCAGCGTGCGCGGCGCGGCAGCCGCCAGCGCCAGGATCGGCTCCGGTGCCAGGCGCGTTCCAGTGGGGTTGTTGGGATTGCAGAGCATCAGGATCCGCGGCGGCGTCCAGGCGTCCGTGGGCGTGCCATCAGCCGCCGGCCCCAGCAGCGCCGCCCGGATCGCGGCGAGGGGGGAGGCGAACGCCTCCCCCTCGTAGGGGATCGCCTCGATCACCATCCCCTGCATCTGGGCGCAGGGGGTGTAGTAGCCGAAGGTGGGACGCGTCGTCAGCAGCCGGTCGCCCCGATCGCCGTAGGCGTGAAACACGGCATGGATGGCGGCATCCACCCCGTTGAACAGGCCGATCTGCTCCGGCTGCAACGGCGTTGCCAGGCCCGGATGGCCGCCGCTGCGGTCGCTGAGGTTGGCCACCACCGCCTCGCGCAGACCGTCGTATTCGGGATAGATGGCGATCTGCTCGGCCGGGATCGCCCGCAGCGCCGCCACCACCTTTGGGCTGGGGCCGATCGTGTTCTCGTTGAAATCGAGCCGCAGCAACCCCCGCCGCCCCTCGAGCGGGGCGCTGTAGGCCTGCAGTCTCTCCACCTCGGGGCGGGCGGGGGGGATACCGATCGGCCCGTGATCACGGGCGTCATCGCCCCCGGCGTGAAGCGAAGCGAGCACGGCCTGAGCGCTGCGGTCAGAGCCTGCAGCGTAGACACAGCGATCGTGGCCCCTGCCCGTGCCAGGGGAGCCGCTCACATCCGCTCCAACGTGGGAATGCCGAGCAGCCCCAGGCCGAGCCTGAGGGTGTCGGCGGTGAGGCGGCAGAGGGCCAGCCGGGAGGCACGCAGCTCGGGCGGGGCCTTGAGCACCGGCACCTGGTCGTAGAAGCGGTTGAACACCTGGCTGAGCTCGAACAGGTAGCTGCAGAGGCGGTTGGGGAGCAGTTCCTCCTCCACCTCGGCGATCACGGCGTCGAACTTCAGCAGCTCCCGCACCAGGGTCCACTCCTGGGGCTCGCTGAACTGCAGGCCATCAGCGCTGGAGGCGGCGCTGGCAGCGGCGTCGAGCTCACCGCCCTTGCGGGCGATACCGGCGATGCGCACCACCGCATACAGCAGATAGGGCGCCGTGTTGCCCGTCAGGGCCAGCATCCGATCAAAGCTGAACTGGTAGTTGGTGATCCGGTTGGTGCTCAGGTCGGCGTACTTCACGGCCGCCAGGCCAACGGTGGTGGCCACGTGCTGGATGAAGGCCTCATCTTCATTGCGGCCTTCCTCTTCCAAGCGGCGGCGTAGATCCGCTTCGGCGCGTTCCACCGCTTCGTCGAGCAGATCGCGCAGACGCACGGTGTCGCCAGCACGGGTCTTGAGCTTTTTGCCGTCTTCCCCCTGCACCAGGCCGAAGGGCACGTGCTCCAGCCTGGCGCCATCGGGAATCCAGCCGGCGCGGCGCGCCACCTGGAAGACGCCGGCGAAGTGGGCCGCCTGGCCGGCATCGGTCACGTAGATCACCCGGCGGGCACCATCACCGGCGGGGGACTGCCCGAAGCGATACCGGATCGCCGCCAGGTCGGTGGTGGCGTAATTGAAGCCGCCATCGCGCTTCTGCACGATCACCGGCAGCGGCTTGCCGTCCTTGCCGCTCACCCCCTCGAGAAACACGCAGCCGGCGCCGTCGTCGGTGACGAGCAGCCCGGCGCTCTCGAGATCGGCCACCACCGCCGGCAGGAACGGGTTGTAGAACGACTCGCCCCGCTCGCTCAGGCGGATGTCGAGGCGGTCGTAGATCGCCTGGAATTCGCGCCGGCTCTGGTCGCAGAGCAGGCCCCAGGCCCGCAGCGACACCGGATCACCGCTCTGCAGCTTCACCACCTCCTCGCGGCTGGTGGTCTGGAAGGCCTCATCCTCATCGAAGCGGGCCTTGGCCTGGCGGTAGAAGGCCACCAGATCACCCAGATCCACCGCATCGGCCGTGGTGAGGGCCTCGGGAGCCACCTGCTTGAGGTGGGTGATCAGCATCCCGAACTGGGTGCCCCAGTCGCCCACGTGGTTGAGGCGCAGCACGGGATGGCCGCGCAGCTCCAGCACCCGCGCCAGCGAGTCGCCGATGATCGTGGAGCGCAGGTGCCCCACGTGCATCTCCTTGGCGATGTTGGGGCTGGAGAAATCGACGATCACCGGCGCCGGCGGCTCCTGGGCGGAAGCGGCCGCCGCGCCGCTCGGGTCCGCCACGCTCGGCACCCCCAGCCGCGGATCACCGAGACGCGCCGCGATCTCGGCCGTCAGGCGCTCGGGCCGGATCGTGAGGTTGATGAAACCGGGCCCGGCGATCTCAGGCTCCAGGCAGAGGGCGGTGAAGGCGGGATCCTGCTGCAGCTGGGCCACGATCGCGTCAGCGATGGCCCTGGGCTTCTGCTGCAGCGGTTTGGCCAGGGGCAGGGCGCCATTGGCCTGAACATCGCCGAATTCCGGCTTGGTGGCTGGCCCCAGCTGGGGATCGAGGCGCCGTCCAGCCGCTGCGGCTTCTGCGGCCGCCTCCGGGAAGGCCCGCTCCATCGCTGCGTGCAGCTGGCTCTCAAGGGCCTGAAGAACGGTCAGCATGGCAACGGCAGGCGCCCGCAGGCGGTTCAGTGGTTCCGATCATCCCCCGCGATGGAACCGCCCGCCGACGCGAAGCGCATGCTCAGATCCAGCCAGGGGCTGCGGGTGACCGGGGCGCTGGTGGAGATCAGATCGATGCCGGTGGCGGCATAGGCGCCCAGCTGATCGGGTCGAACCCCGGAGGCCTCCAGCAGCACCGCCGGTGCCAG
>CAIXOZ010000073.1 GCA_903921295.1 uncultured cyanobacterium
TGATCGGGGAGATCATCGGCGGCATTCTGTTGGGGCCCTCCTGTCTGGGTTGGTTGCTGCCGGCTTCGCAGGCCTGGCTGTTTCCAGCCCCGGTTCTGCAGCAACTCGATCTTCTGTCCCACCTCGGCCTGATCCTGTTCATGCTCCTCATCGGCATGGAGGTCAGGCTTGATCAGTTGCGTTCGCGGATGCCCCTGGCCAGCCGCATTTCCTTGATCGGCATCCTGTTGCCCCTCGGCCTGGGCTGTGCCCTCGCCGAAGGCCTGCGCCGCACCGTGCCCGAGCTGCTCCCGGCTGGTCATCCGTTTGCCGGCCATCTGTTCCTGGGCACAGCGATGGCGATCACCGCTTTCCCTGTACTGGCGCGGATTCTCAAGGATCGTGGTCTGCTCACCCAGCCCCTCGGGCAACTGGTGATCACCTGTGCCGCCGTTGATGATCTGCTCAGCTGGGTGTTGCTGGCGGCGGTGGTCTCCCTGAGTCGGGCCAGCACCCTGGCCGGTGCCCTGCCCGCCATGGTCTGGACAGGGCTCTGGGCGCTGTTTGTGCTTGTGGGGCTGCGGCCGGCGATGGCCTGGTTGGAGCGTGATGTGCGTCAGCATCAACAAGTGCGACCGATGGCCATGGCCTGTGTGTTCGCCGGTGCCATCCTTTCGGCCGTTGTCACTGAAATCACGGGTGTTCACTACATCTTCGGTGCCTTTCTGTTCGGTCTGGCGCTGCCGCGCTACGGCCCCTTGATGCGCCGCCTGCAACTGCACACCGAACAGTTGGTGTTAACGGTTCTGCTCCCTGTCTTCTTTGCCACCAGTGGCCTCAAAACCACGATCGGAGTGATCGAATCTCCGGCCCTGTTTCTGGCGCTTGCTGCGGTGTTGCTGGTGGCGATCGGAGGCAAGTTCATCGGCACAGCCACCATGGCCCGCCTTGGCGGCCTCCCGGCCGCTGAGGCCCAGGCGGTGGGCTGGTTGATGAACACGCGTGGCCTGACGGAACTGGTGATCCTCAATGTCGGCCTTTCCCTTGGTGTGATCAGCTCTGCTCTGTTCACTCTGATGGTGCTGATGGCCCTGATCACCACCGCCATGGCCGGTCCGCTGCTCGGGCGTCTTGGTTACGGGAAACAGGCGCCTGCGGTCAACGCTGCCTAATCTGGTGGTGTTTCAGCCGCCGCTATGAGCCAGTCCCTGCCTTCGCGCCTGGTCGGGCGCCTTGTGTTCGCGAGCCGCGTTTCTGGCCGCAGGGCTCCGTTGGCCCTGGCTGCAGCCGCATCGTTGCTGAGCATGCCGCTCCTCGCCCCTGCGCGCGCAGGTTGTCAGTTTCTGCAGCCGATCGGCGGTGACGGGGTGACGCCCATCGTGACCAAAACGGTGGGACCGGGCAAAGTCTTCGGTCGCACCAACTGGAACACTGATTTTGTCGTCAACGGCTATTACGCGTCCTACAAGTTTTTCTTCACCGCCAACTCTTCCGATCCCAATGCCACCTATCCGGTGGAGGGTTACCTCAAATTCAGCGATGGATCCAATCTGCAGGTGATCAACATTTCGATGAACCCGCCGATCGATTCGGGTCGCATGTTCGGGCCGTTCCCGGCAATCCCTGGCAAGACCACCAGCCAGCTCAATTTCAAGGTCGGTGCCAGCAGCAATCCTGGTGCCCTTGGATTCACTTATCGCATCTCGGTTCAGGGCTGCAACTGAGGCCGTTTCAGCACCCGCTGCGTTGCCTGATCACAGTCGGCCCGGGCGTCTCGCTCAGGGACGCTCCTCCCAGAGGGCTTCGGCCATTCTTGCCGTCTGCACGATCGGTGCCACATCGTGCACCCGCACCACCCGTGCCCCCGCGGCGATCGCCCGGCAGACCACCGCCGCCGTGCCCCAGAGGCGGGCCCGAGGTCTCGGCTCCTCAAGCACGGCGCCGATGAAGCGTTTCCGGGAGGGGCCCACCAGCACCGGGAAACCCTCAGACACGATCGACTCCAGTCCTTCCAGCAGGGCCAGGTTGTGGTCGGTGTTCTTGGCGAATCCCAGGCCGGGATCCCAGAGGATCTGCTGGCGCTTCACGCCGGCAGCCAGGGCCCGATCGGTGGCCTTCAGCAGCGCCCGGTGCACATCGTTGACCACATCGTCGTAGCTGGTCAGCTGGTCCATGGTGCGGCTGTTGCCGCGGCTGTGCATCAGCACGTAGGGGCACCCCGCCGCTGCGATCAGGGGGAGCATTCCGGCATCAAAGACCCCACCGCTGACATCGTTGATCCAGTCGGCCCCTGCGGCCAGCGCCTGTTCGGCAACGTCGGCACGGAAGGTGTCGATGGAGATCAGCGGCCAGGGCCGGCGATCAGAGGGTTCTGCATCGGCTCCAGGCCCGTTGGGGTTCGGGCTGGTCCGGTCCGTCAGGATGGCCTGCAACGCTGGCATCAGCCGCTTCAGTTCATCAGCGGTGTCGACCAGCCGGGCTCCCGGTCTGGTGCTCTGCCCACCGAGATCAATCAGGTCGGCGCCTTCACGGGCCATCCGCCTGGCCTGACGCAGCGCCGATTCCGGGCTGGCGTGCAGGCCGCCATCACTGAAGGAATCGGGGGTGAGGTTGATCACCCCCATCACCTGGGTCCGTCCCGGCGGCAGCGGTGCTCGCCCGGTCAAGGCCATCGCTCAGGCACTCACAGGGGCCTGGTAGTTCGCGATCCGGGCAAAGCCGATCGGATCGAGGGAGGCGCCACCCACCAGCACGCCATCAATCTCCGGCTGAATCATCAGCTGATCAATTGTGGCCGGGTTCACGGAGCCGCCGTACTGAATCACTACCTCGGGGTTGCCGACCCAGCTGCGGATCAGACCGCAGATGCGGTTGGCCTCGACCGCTTCACAGGTCTTGCCGGTGCCGATCGCCCAGATCGGTTCGTAAGCCACGATCAGGTGGTTGGTGTCGAGTCCGTCCAGGCCCTGTTCCACCTGGCGCCGGATCACGCGCTCGGTCTCCCCCGACTCGCGTTGTCCGTCGCTTTCGCCGACACAGACGATCGGCACCAGGCCGGCCGACTGGGCGGCGCGGGCGCGGCGGTTGATCTGTTCGTCGCTTTCGCTGAAATATTTGCGCGGCTCACTGTGGCCGACGATGGCGTGGCTCACCCCAAGCTCGAGCAGCATGGCCGGCGCGATCTCCCCGGTGAAGGCTCCCTTGCCTTCCCAGTGCACATTCTGGGAGGCGAGGTGAATGCCGCTGCCGTCAAGGGCGGTGGCCAGGGTGGAGATCGCCGTGAACGGAGGTGCCAGCACCACATCCCGGTCGGCGGGCAGGCTGGAGACCAGCGGTCGGAAAGCCTCGGCAAAGGCCCGCGCCTCAGCGCAGGTCATGTGCATCTTCCAGTTACCGGCAATGACGGCCTTGCGCACCGGGGGCCCTTGATCAAACAGGCCTAAAAGTTAAACGGCCGCCGTCCGGGGGTCGCCGAAGGGTTTGCAGGTCAGGGGCATGGGGCGCTCCCGGGGCGGATCTGCCCCGTCGCAACGGCCAGCACCCCCTGCACCTGCCGGGGGATCTCAGGCCGGTTCCGCCACGATCAGTTCCCGGCCGCTGATCAGCACCCGATCGCCGGGTTGAAGCTGGCGGCCTCGCCTCAGCTCCGTTTCACCATTCACCTGCACATCCCCGCGTTGAATCCGGAGCTTGGCCTCGCCGCCGGTGCCGGCAAGGCCCTGGTACTTGAGGAACTGGTCCAGTTTCACGGCAGGAACGCCCCGGACAGCGCTGATAGGGTTTGGCGATGCTCGCACCCTCGCCTGCCGGCTTTCGCAGGCTTCTCCCCCTGCTGAGGCCCCACAGCCGTCGCCTTCTGGCCGGCGGGGTTTGCATTGTCATCTTCGTGGGCTGCTGGCCCCTCCTGGCCTACCTCGCCGGCCAGTTGATTCCAGCGATCGGTGCCGGTGACATCGCCGCAGTGTTGCGCAGCATCGGTCTGGCCCTGGCCGTGTTCATGGTTCAGAAGCTGGCCCAGTACGGCCAGGACACCCTGCTGGCCGGTCCGGCCCTCCAGGTGGCCCAGGATCTGCGCCGCCAGCTGTTCGCGCGTCTGCAGACGCTGCGTTTCTCCTCGCTCGAAACCCTTTCGGCCGGCGATCTCACCTATCGGCTCACCGAAGACGCCGACCGCGTCGGTGAGGTGATCTACAAGCTGGTTCACGACACCACCCCCAGCCTGCTGCAGCTGCTTGTGGTGCTCGGCTACATGCTCTGGCTCGACTGGCAGCTGGCTCTGGCCACGCTGCTGCTGGCGCCTTTCGTGGCCCTGCTGGTCAGCGCCTTCGGATCGCGGGTGATGGCCGCCGCGGAGCGCAGCCAGAGACAGGTCAGTGAGCTGGCGGCCCTGTTGGCTGAAGCGATCGCCGGGTTGCCTCTGGTGCGGGCCTATGCGGCTGAACCCTGGCTCCAGGAGCGGTTCGACACCGAGATTGATCTGCATCGCCGGGCCCGTTATCGCAGCCTCAAGCTGCTGGCCCTGCAGCACCCCGTCGTCGGCTTCATCGAGGCGGCGGGAATTCTCGCTGTGCTGCTGATCGGTGCCGTGCGGATCGGCAGCGAGGCGATCGATGCCCAGGGCTTCAGCAGTTACGTGGCGGCCCTGTTGATGCTGATCGACCCGATCGGTCATCTCACCCAGAACTTCAACGAATTCCAGCAGGGTCAGGCCTCGCTCAGGCGCCTGCGCGAGATCGAAGCGGAGGCGGTTGAAGACCCCGATCGCCGTGATGCCCGACCCCTCGGTGCCGTTCAGGGTCGTCTTGAGCTGCGCCAGGTCCGTTACGGCTATGACCCGGCCCGGCCGGTGCTGCGCGATCTCTCGATCGTTGTCGAGCCCGGACAGGTGGTGGCGCTTGTCGGACCCTCCGGTGCCGGCAAGAGCACCCTGTTTTCGCTGCTGCTTCGCTTCAACGTCGCCCAGGGAGGCCAGGTGCTGCTCGATGGCCACGACCTCACCGCCCTGCGGGCCAGGGAGCTGCGCCGGGCGGTCGCCCTTGTGCCGCAGCAGAGCCGGGTCTTTGCAGGCACGGTGGCAGAGGCGATCCGTTTCGGCCGTTCAGCCTCGATCGAGGCCGTGCGGGAGGCGGCGCGGGTGGCCAATGCCGATGGCTTCATCGAGGCCCTCCCAGGCGGTTTCGAGGCCCGTCTGGAGGAGCGGGGCGCCAACCTCTCCGGCGGACAGCTCCAGCGCCTGGCGATCGCCCGGGCCGTGCTCGGCAATCCGGCGGTGCTGCTGCTGGATGAGGCCACCAGCGCCCTCGATGCCGAGAGTGAGGAGGCGGTGCAGCGGGGCCTCGAACAGGCCATGGCCGGCCGTACGGTTCTCGTGATCGCTCACCGGCTGGCCACCGTGCAGGGTGCGGACCGGATCCTGGTGCTCGATCAAGGCCAGGTGGTGGAGCAGGGCAGTCACCGTGAGCTGCTGGCCCTGGGTGGGCGCTACAGCGATCTCTGCCAGCGTCAGCTGATCGTGCAGGAGTTCTGATCGATGACCGACCATCGCTGGCAGTACCGCGTCGTGCACATTGATGTCGCCGCCGGCGATCCTCCGGCACCCGCCAGCCCGGTGGCCGACAGTGAGCGGCTGGGTGGTGGGCTCAGCCCCGATTATCTCGAGCGCGAATTCCCCGGGATGTACAGCAACCCAGGTGTGCCGAAGCATCCGGCGGCCCAGCTGCAGATGGCCTTCAACCTGCTCGGTGAGCAGGGCTGGGAGCTCGTGCAGACCCAGCGCATCGGACCACTGCTGATGGTCTTCTTCAAGCGGCCCCTGCCCTGGCCATCCGCTTGACCCGAGATCTAGTCTGTCGCTTGCAACCAACACCGAGCCGTGACCGACGATCAGACTGCTCCTGTGCTCACGTTTGAGGGCAAGCGTTATGACCTCAACAGTCTCCCGGATGACATCAAGGAGCTGATCCGCGGCATGCAGGTGGCTGATGCCCAGCTGCGCATGCACGAAGACACCCTGAAGGTGCTGGCGGTGGGGCGTCAGTCGATGGCCTTCCAGTTGAATGAGCGCCTGAAGGAGGTCACTCCCCTCGCTGACAGCTGATCCAGCCTGGTCCTCCGGCACTGTCCGGCCGCTTGAACCCGGGCGATCTCCAGACCCAGCCCGGTCGAATCTGTTCAACCCGATCTGTGCTGTTGCCCAGGGCCTTGCTGTGGCTCTGGCCGAGATGACTCTCCGAGCGTGATCAATCTCCGGTCGTGATGTGGTCCTCCGGCCTCCTGGCTCCCAGGAGGCCATAGCGCGGCTTGGCCTGCCTGGGTCAGGACCGTTTCCGAGGGGTTTCAGAGGGGGCTCAGGTCCAGAAACCGGAAGCTCTGCTCGACCGCTCCGTTTTCGTCTTCGGTTTCAATCACCCGCTCCGCCAGCACCCAGGGACCTTCGGCGCCCAGAGGCACGAACGTGTCGGCGAACTGCTGCAGGCCGCCCCGGGGTGCACCGGTGGCAGGGTCGCTGTAGCGGCTGCTGTAGCGCTGGCTCAGGTAGCCGTGGCCCGTATCGGTCACGGCCAGCGTGTGGATTGTGACCACCGTGCCATGGATGTGGCGGTGAACCATCGTGACCACGTTGTCAGCGATCCTGTAGCGATCGCCGCTGTTCTTGCCGCCGACGATCACCTCGAGGCCCTCGGCCGTGTCTTCGCCGGCGGTGAAGGTGTTCGCGCCATGGGTCTGCTCGAATGGGCGCCGCACGCGGTGAATGGCGACCTCCCAGAGCTGGGAGGCGACCGCCTTGTGGATCTCCTCGTCCTCGATCCCCTCGACCGTGGCCTTGAGGTCAGCGCCGACCTGGAAGCGACCCTCCACCGTGCGGTCGCCCTGCTGCCAGAGGCAGCGGCCCTGGTAGCCGCCGAAACCAGGCTCCCAGGTGTAGCGGTTCTCGTAAGCGGCCCGGAAGGCTCGGGTGCAGTCGCTGCCGGGGGCGATCTGCACGGGGGCGGCGGGAGTGGCGGTCACAGCCAGGCGAGCGGAGGATCCATCACCCTAACGAGGGCCGTTGTTCGTCTGTTTCATGCTGGCGAGGGCCGGCCTGGCGCCCCGGATCCCGCGCCGGTCTGCTTCGGCGGTTTGCGTGTGTTTCTCGGGCCCGGACCGCCCACCCCTGCATGACAAGGCAGGCAGGGGCCCT
Source organism: uncultured cyanobacterium (assembly GCA_903921295.1). Lineage (GTDB taxonomy): Bacteria > Cyanobacteriota > Cyanobacteriia > PCC-6307 > Cyanobiaceae > CAIXOZ01. The sequence goes on from CAIXOZ010000073.1 coordinate 7,160, forward strand.
GGCTGCGCCAGGCCCGATCAAGGGAGCGAGGACGATGGTCAGGCTCAGGGCCAGCGGGCTTCAGGGATCCCGTTGGCTCGCGCTAGCAGGGTTTGTGAAGGTCCTGCAGGGCGTTGATCTCCAGGGTCTCCGACTGCAGGGAGGCGATGCCCTCCACGGCGGCGCGGGCACCGGCCAGGGTGGTGACCGTGGGGACGGCGTAATCCAGGGCCGCCTTGCGCAGGTAGGTGTCGTCGTGCTCGGCCTGGCGGCCGATCGGGGTGTTCACGATCAACTGGATCCGGCCGGAGCGGATTGCGTCTTCAATGTTCGGGCGACCTTCGTGCACCTTGAGCACCGACTCGACGTTCAGGCCCTCGCGCACGAGAAGCGCGGCGGTCCCGCCGGTGGCGATCAGGGCAAAGCCGAGTTCGCTCAGTCGGCGGGCCACCGGCACGAGGGCGGCCTTGTCGCGGTCGTGGGTGGAGACAAACACAGTGCCGCTGGTGGGCAGGGCATCACCGGCGGCCTGCTCAGCCTTGGCGTAGGCCATACCGAAGCCCCTGGCGCTGCCCATCACTTCTCCGGTGCTGCGCATCTCCGGGCCCAGCAGGGTGTCGGAGCCCGGGAAGCGCTTGAAGGGCAGCACCGCCTCCTTGATCGCCTGCAAGGGCGGCTGCGGTTCGCTGGTCAGCCCAAGGTCCACGAGGCTGCGGCCTGCCATCAGCTGGCTGGCCACCTTGGCCAGGGCCACGCCGGTGGCCTTGGCCACAAAGGGGACCGTGCGCGAGGCGCGGGGGTTGGCCTCGATGATGAACACCGTCTCGATGCCGTCGCTGTCCTTCTGAACCGCAAACTGCAGGTTGATCAGGCCGCGCACGTTCAGGGCCAGGGCGAGATCCTTGCTCCATTGGCGGATCGTGGCCAGGGCCCCAGCTTCGAGGGTGATCGCCGGCAGGCAGCAGGCTGAGTCGCCCGAGTGGATGCCCGCCGGTTCGATGTGCTCCATCAGGCCGCCGATCACCACCATGCCGTTGCAATCGCAGAGTGCATCGACGTCCACTTCGGTGGCGTTATCGAGGTATTGATCGATCAGCACCGGGTGGTCGGGTTCCACCTTCTCCGCCTCGCGCATGTAGCGATGGAGCTCGTCTTCGCCGTGCACCACCTCCATCGCGCGACCTCCCAGCACGTAGCTGGGCCGGACCACCACGGGGTAGCCCACCGAAGCCGCCACGGCCAGGGCTTCGGCTTCGCTGCGGGCGAGGCCGTTGCGGGGCTGACGGATGTCCAGGCGGCGCAGGATCGCCTCGAACTGCTCGCGGTCTTCGGCGGTGTCGATCGACTCGGGTGAGGTGCCCCAGATCCGGGTGCCGGTGGCCTGACCCTCGGGCCCGGCCAGCCAGTTCAGCAGGGGGATCGCCAGCTTCAGCGGCGTCTGGCCGCCGAACTGAACGATCACGCCCTCGGGCTTCTCGGCCTCGATCACGTTGAGCACGTCCTCGAGGGTCAGCGGCTCAAAGTAGAGACGATCACTGGTGTCGTAATCGGTCGAGACGGTCTCGGGGTTGCTGTTGACCATCACCGTGGCGAACCCGGCATCGCGCAGGGCGAAGGAGGCATGCACGCAGCAGTAGTCGAACTCGATGCCCTGGCCGATCCGGTTCGGGCCGCCACCGAGAATCATCACCTTGCGGCGGCTCTCGGGGGTGACCTCGTTCTCCGGCGGGATCGGCACCAGCAAGCCGTCGGCCGTCATCCGCTCGAGGGGGCGCTCGTAGGTCGCGTAGTGATACGGGGTGCTTGAGGCGAATTCGGCTGCGCAGGTGTCCACGGTCTTGAACACCGCCGTGATGCCCAGGGCCTGGCGGTGGCGGCGAACCGTCAGTTCATCGCTTCCGGTCGCCCAGGCGAGCTGGCGGTCGGAGAAGCCCAGTTGCTTCAGGGCCAGCAGGGCTTCGGCATCGAGTTCGGCCAGCTGGCGACCGCGCAACAGCGCGCTTTCGACATCAAGGATGTGTCGCAGTTTGGCCAGGAACCATGGATCGATGGCGCTCAGCTGATGGATCTCGGCATCACTGCGGCCGCTGACCATCGCCTGCCGCACGGTGAAGATCCGTTCCGGGGTGGGGGTGCGCAGGGCCCGCTCCAGTTCACTGGGCTCCAGCACAGGGTCAGCCCGGTCGCAGCCCCAGCCGGCGTGGCCGGTTTCGAGGGAGCGCAGGGCCTTCTGGAACGATTCCTCGAAGCAGCGCCCGATCGCCATCGCCTCGCCCACCGATTTCATCGAGGTGGTGAGGACTGCCGGGGAGTTCTGGAACTTCTCGAAGGCGAAGCGGGGGACCTTTGTGACCACGTAATCGATCGTGGGCTCGAAGCAGGCCGGCGTCGCGCCGGTGATGTCGTTGACGATCTCATCGAGGGTGTAGCCCACCGCCA
>CAIXOZ010000074.1 GCA_903921295.1 uncultured cyanobacterium
CCTTCTTGTCATCGAGGGCCTTGGCATCCGCGTCCTCCGCTGCCTCGAGCAGGGCGTCGGCGGATGCTTCGAGATCTGCGTCACCGCTGACGATCGCAGGGGCGGCTGCCTTCGCCACCGTTTTCGCCGCCGTCTTCGCTGCCGTCTTCGGGCTGGCCTTGGCGGCGGTTTTGGTGCCTGTTGCCTTGGTGGCTGCAGCCTTGCCGGTCGTTCCGGTGGCTTTCGTGCTGGTCGACCCCGCGGCCGATTTGGTCGCCTTGGCGGTTTTGGTGGGGCTGACGCCATTGGCCGCCTTGGCGGTTGCCAGGGCCGATGCCTCAACCTCGCTCAGGTCAATCGTTTTGCCCCGGCTGGCCTTCGGTTTGGCCTGGGCAGCGGGCTGGTCGCCGGCGTCGGCCTCGGGGGGCTTCGCCTTCACCCGCTTCGGCTTGATCACCACCTCTTCGCCCGTGGAACTGGCCACCATCAGGATCTCCGGCGCATTGGTCACGTTGGTGGCAGGGGTCATGGGGACAGAGGGCAGGGGAGGGGGCGGAACGCGATCCGAAAGGCTTTGCAGCCGGTAGCCGGCGGCGACTCAAGGGCCTGGTCTCAACGCTGGGGTGCGATGGCCTGGCTCAACGGTTGTGCTGGACAGTTGTGCTGAACAGTTGTGCTGAAGGGTGCTGTTGAACGGTTGTTCTGAACGGCGCTGGTGAAGGGTGCTGTTGAAGGAAGGAGGAAACCCTTGACGGGGGTTGCCCGGGCCAGGGTTCAAGGACGGGTACGGGTAGGGAGCCGTCAGGTGGCGGCCGGAACGGTGGGTGAGACCGGTGAACGGGGGTGTCGCCGTGGAGAAGGCAGTCGGTCGGACCTGGCGCGTGTCTCAGACGGAATTCCGACTCCGGGCAACGGGTCGGGGCCTCGACAGGGAGGATGGAGACAACAGGATCGAACCAGGCGTGCAGGACGACTGGTTGCACAGGCGAGGGACTGGGCCAGGACAGCCAGGCATACGAACCTGCGAGGGCTCGGACGCCGGGGAGGCAGTGCTGTCAGGGGTGTTCGCAGACCGGATTGCCGAGGAGCGTTCACTCCGGGGACAGTTCTACAGGTCTTCCCACTGGACGGAACTCTGCCTCGTTCCGACAGCAGCCTCGTCGGCTACTCAACGTTTCCATCTTAAGAAAGGCTTGTGGGGTTGGCAAGATTGGCGGCGACGTCGGGGCTATCGGTGCAGGACTTTCCAGCCCCCTATGCCCAGGTCTGGGTTGAGGCCGGTCGGGAGGGCCAGGTGTTCACCTACGCCAATTCCGCCGCCCTCCCCCTTGCCGCCGGTGATCTGGTGCAGGTGTCCCTGCGTGGTCGCCGCCATACCGGCTTGCTGGTGGCCCTGCTCCAATCGCTTCCAGCGGATGTGCCGGCCGGGGTCCTCCAGCCGATTGAGGCCCGATCCCAGCCGGCTGCCCTCGACCCCGCCTGGCAGCAGTGGATGGTCTCCGTGGCGGATCAATGCCACACCTCCCTGTTCCGCACCCTCAAGGCGGCTTTGCCGGCCGGTTGGTTGGGGCAGCGGCCCCGGCGGGCTCCGGCCCGGGCCCGTCAACGCTGGTGGATTGAACGGTGTGGGGCGCCCGGCTCCAAGGGGGCACTCACCGAGCGTCAGGAGGCCCTGCTGGATCACCTCGACCGCCAGGGGGGCGGTCGCCGTCTCGATCAGCTCTGCGGCGAGGATGGCTACAGCCGTGCCGTGCTCAAGGGGCTGGAAAGCCGCGGCCTGTTGAGCCGGCGACCCATCGAACCCGGCGATTCAACCGATCGGCGGTCGTCCGCTCTGGAGCCCAGTTCCGATCTTTCCTTCACGCCACCAGCCCTCAATCCCGCCCAGGCGGAGGCGGTGGATCGGATCGGGGCCGCTCCGGATGGTGCCGAGCTGCTGCTCTGGGGTGTCACCGGTGCCGGCAAGACGGAGGTCTACCTGCGGGC
>CAIXOZ010000075.1 GCA_903921295.1 uncultured cyanobacterium
GCAGCGTTGCGGCGAGACATAGAGCGGAATGGAAAGGCGTGGGAAGCGGGGGGCGCTGGCCGCGGACCGATCCGGAGATCCGGATCGACGCTTCAGCGGGAGGTGGGCTCAGCCCTTGGGAGTCTTGGCGCCGTATTTGGAACGAGCCTGGCGGCGGTCCTTGACGCCGGCCGTGTCGAGGGTGCCGCGGATGATGTGATAGCGCACACCAGGCAGATCCTTGACCCGTCCACCGCGGATGAGCACCACGGAGTGCTCCTGCAGGTTGTGGCCGATCCCGGGAATGTAGGCGGTGACCTCAAAGCCCGAGGTCAGACGCACCCTGGCCACCTTGCGGAGGGCCGAGTTGGGCTTCTTGGGGGTGGAGGTGTAGACGCGGGGGCAGACGCCACGGCGCTCAGGACAGGCGCGCAGGGCGGGAGACTTGGTCTTGCGGGTAAGACGCTGCCGCTCGGTGCGGATCAGCTGCTGGATGGTGGGCATCGAGGGCCGGAGGAACTGGTCGGGAGTCCGACCGTTATCGACAATCCGCCACCTTACGTTGTCGCCGGTCGCCCTTCGCTGCTGCGATGGAAGGATGCGCCGCAGGCGCAGCAGGTGACCCCCTCCGAGGGGCGCACCAGAAAGCCCCCGCCACTGAGGTCGCCGCGGTAGTCGAGGCTGAGGCCGGTGAGGCGGGCGACCTGGTCCACCGGGGCATAGAGGGTGATGCCATCGCCGCGGGCGATCGGCGCTCCTGCCAGGTGACCCGGACGCAGGCGGATCGCCCAGGTCTCGCAGCCGCCGCCCACCAGATCGAGATGCATGCAACCCGGTGTACCGGCGACGGCGGCCTGACGACCCAGTTCTGCAGCGGCAGCGGTGGTCAGGCGCAGGCTGTGACCCTTGGGCATGGTGGCGGCGACGGTCTCCTCACTCTGGCAGGGTCCTGGTGACCAGAGGCAGGGAGGTCAGGGGCACCAGGCCCAGACCGTTGTGGACGGCGCCTGCCACCCCTCGCCCCTTGACGGTGTGGACCCCCGCCAGAACCAGACCGGTGGAGCTGCCCCCATCAAGGTTCAGGGCCTCCTGCAGTCCCAGTTGTTGCAGCAGCAGGGCGGCCTGGCCCAGGGTCGGGCCCGAATCCGCCACCCCTTCCATGGTCAGGAGCCAAAGCTGGTGGCCATCGCTGCCGACCAGGGTGCGTGGGGCGCCCTGGCCCAGAAAGGCCGGGGAGAAGCTCTCCCGGGCGCCATCGAGCACGATCCGACCGCCGCTCAGCAGCAGAGGGCCGCCACCGATCACGTTCGGTTCATCGCCCAGATCATTGTTCGCACGGCTGAACAGGATCAGGCGATCTCCGGGGGCTCCAGGCATCGGCGCGCCGCCGCGGGCCACGATCAGGGAGTCGCCGGGGCTCAGGGGTTGGCCCGCCCGCAGCTGTGCGTTCTCGATCAGGCTCAGCACCTGTCCCTGGCGGATCAGCAGCGCGCTCTCGCCTCCGCTCAGGGCGGTGTAGACCCGGCCCCAGTCGTCGGTGTAGCGACTCAGGCCCCGTTGCACATAGCCGCTGTTGAGGGTGAGCAGCGGCCAGCGGTCACCCCTGGCATCGATCAGGCTCTCCTCGAGCCGCAGGCGCCCGAATCGCGGCAGTTGCTGCGGTTGCCAGGCGATCACCCCGCGCTCCAGGATCGGTCCCGACAGCCAGCGGCCCCCATCCCGAAGGGCCCCCAGGGGCAGGCGGCGGACCCGGTTGAAGTAGCCGCCATTGATGGCTACCAGCGCCTGTTGACGGCTCGCCAGGGCCAGCAGCGAGCTGAGTCCCTGCATCCCGTTGGCGCTGGTCAGCGGCTGCAGGGCCAGGGTGCTGGTGCGGGGATCCATGCGGATCGCATTCACCAGCACCCGCTGCGATCCGACGGTCAGCACCTGTTTCTGCCAGTGCAGGGGCGCCGGCAGCCGCGCGCGCAGGCGGGCCTCAAGGTCCGCGGAGTCGGGCTCGCCCCCCGGGCTGGTCTCCTCCGCCTGGCCGTCTCCCCGCAGGTCGACAGCGATCCGGTAGGGAGCGCCAAGGCTGAGGACCTGCTCCAGGCGCTGACCGCGACCCGGCTCAAGCAGCAACTGCTCCGGGCTCTGACGCACCTTCAGCCCCAGCGCCTCTAACTGGCCCAGTTGTTCAGGGCTGCCATTCAGCCCCAGGGACAGTCCGTCTCGCTCCCGGCGGATCCATGTTGGAGCTCCCAGATCGAGCACGATCCTGCGGTTGTCGGCGCGGCCCCCCTGGCGCACTGCGGCGAGCCGCTGGCTGTCGAGGATCAGGGTGAGGCGTTCACCGCTGGCTTCGCTCCTCAGGCCGAGCGGACGCACCAGTGCGGCGACCTCCACCGCCACTTCATCGTTGAAGCTGCGCTGCGCACCGGCTGGAACGATCAGCTGGCGGCCGAACCACTCGAGCACCACGCTGCCATCGCTCTGGCTGCGGCTGCTCACCCCGAGCTGGCCCTCCAGCACCTCCAGGGGCAGCCAGAGCTGTTCTGCTTTGCCGGGGCTGGCGGGCTGCCATTGCCACCGGGCCTGCTGGCTCATGCCGCCGATGACCACCACGCCACCGACGCGCTGGTCCAGGGGGCCCGGGAGCGGCGCCTGGGGCCTTGTGATGGTTCCTGCGGCTGGCCGCGGCTGTGTCGGCAGCGCGGGCAAAGGGGGCAGCGGTGGCGGTGGCGGCGGAGCCAGAGCCAGGGTCATCCCCAGCAGCACACCGAACGAAGCTGGCATCGGCGCAGGCTCGCGCGGCTGGCGACGGATCGCAAGCTAACGCCGTAGGCCGCTTCTCTCGCCGGCGCGGGCCTGACGCGGTGCAGTGAATCCCTAAGGTGGGAGGTTCTGAGTGCTGCTTGTGCCGCCCTGGCGGACAGGCCGCGGTTTCACCAGGACGCCCCCGGGTATGCCCCTTCGTTCTCGCCCTGTCTGGCCCCATTGCGACAGTGAGGCTCCGATCGCCGTTGCCGGCGAGAAGGATGCCTGTGGTGTCGGCTTTCTGGCCAATCTGCGCGGCGAGGCCAGCGCCTGGGTGCTCCAGCAGGCCCTGCGCGGTCTCGACTGCATGGAGCACCGCGGCGGCTGCGGCGGCGACGGTGATTCCGGCGATGGCGCCGGCGTTCTCTGCGGCATTCCCTGGAGCTATCTGGAGGCGGTGTGGCCGGAGGCCGCCGCCACCTCGGGTCCTCGCGGCCTGGGCATGGTGTTCCTGCCGGCGGATGCCGGCCGCCGCGAGCAGGCTCGGCGGTTCTGCGACGAGGAAGCGGTGTCCCTGGGACTGCGCAGCCTCGGTTGGCGGGAGGTTCCGGTGGATTCCTCCGTGCTGGGCCCGCTGGCCCGGAGCACCGCTCCGGTGATCGAACAGTGGCTGCTGGCGGCCGATCTGGAGGCCGATGCCCTTGAGGCGCTGCTGTTCCGTCTCCGGCGCCGTTGTGGCGATCGGGCCCGTGAAGCCTGGGGTGCCGGATCGAGCGATCTGTATTTCGCTTCCCTCAGTGGACGCACCGTTGTCTACAAAGGAATGGTGCGCTCGGAAGTGCTCGCCGCTTTCTATGGCGACCTGCGCGATCCGCGTTTCGCCGTCAGCTTCGCGGTCTATCACCGTCGCTTCAGCACCAACACCCTGCCCCGTTGGCCCCTGGCCCAGCCGATGCGTCTGCTCGGTCATAACGGCGAGATCAACACTCTGTTGGGCAACATCAACTGGGCCAGGGCCTCCGAGGCCAGCCTGGATGCGGTCTGGGGCGAGGCGGCTCGCGATCTGAAGCCTGTGGTCAATCCGGCCTTCAGTGATTCGGCCAACCTCGATGCCACCCTCGAGCTCCTGGTGCGCAGCGGACGACCGATCACCGAAAGCCTGCTCACACTGGTGCCCGAGGCCTTCCGCGATCAGCCCGAGCTGGCGGACAAGCCCGAGATCCGGGCGTTTTACGAGTATTCCGCCTGCACCCAGGAACCCTGGGATGGTCCCGCCCTGCTGGTGTTCGCCGATGGCCGCAACGTTGGCGCCACCCTCGACCGCAATGGCCTGCGACCCGCCCGTTATTGCATCACCAACGACGGCTTTGTGGTGATGGGTTCGGAAACCGGCGTGGTCGAGCTCGAGGAGAGCCGCATCATCGAGAAGGGCAGGCTCGGTCCTGGTCAGATGCTGGCCGTCGATCTTGAGAACGGTCGCCTGCTGCGTAACTGGGAGGTGAAACAGGAGGTGGCCAGTCGCCATCCCTATGGCCAGTGGCTGGTCGATCACCGCCGCAGCCTCGAGCCTCAGCCCTGGACCCAGGAGCGCGTGCTCGGCGATCTCGATCTTCTCCAGCAGCAGACCGCCTGTGGCTTCACCGCCGAGGACTTCGATCTGGTGATCGAGGACATGGCGGGGGCCGCCAAGGAACCGACCTATTGCATGGGGGATGACATTCCCCTCGCGGTGCTTTCCGGCAAGCCCCATCTCCTCTACGACTATTTCAAGCAGCGTTTCGCCCAGGTCACCAACCCACCGATCGACCCGCTGCGGGAAAAGCTGGTGATGAGCCTGGAGATGCACCTCGGCCGCCGCGGTTCGCCGCTGCGTCCTGAGCCCAATGCCGCCAGGGTGCTGCACCTGGCCAGCCCGATCCTGAACGAGGCGGAGCTGGCGGCTCTCGGCAGTCATGGTCTGCCGCTCAGCACCCTCTCCACCCAGCTGCCCGTGGCCGAGGGGCCGGCAGCACTGGCGGATGCTGTGACCCGCCTGCAGGCGGCGGCGGAAGCCGCCGTGCGCGCCGGCAGTCAGATCCTGGTGCTCTCGGATCGGGTCGATGGCGGAGGCCAGGCTTCCTGTGTCAGTGGCGGCACGACCGCCGTGCCGCCACTGCTGGCCGTCGGTGCGGTGCATCACCACCTGCTCAACCAGGGCCTGCGCCTGCAGACCTCTCTCGTTGTGGAGACGGCTCAGTGCTGGAGCACGCACCATCTGGCCTGCCTGATCGGGTACGGGGCCAGCGCCGTCTGCCCCTGGCTCACCTGGGAGACCGCCCGCCACTGGTTGGCCCAGCCGAAGGTGCAGACCAACATCGAGCGCGGCAAGCTGCCTGCCCTCACCCCCGATCAGGTGCAGGCGAATGTGCGCAAGGCGCTTGAGGATGGCCTCCGCAAGATCCTTTCCAAGATCGGCATTTCCCTGCTCGCCAGTTATCACGGCGCTCAGATCTTCGAGGCGATCGGTATCGGCGCCGACCTGATCACGCTGGCCTTCAAGGGCACGACCAGCCGCGTCGCGGGCCTCAGCCTGAACGAACTGGCCAGCGAGACCCTCAGCTTCCACGCCAAGGCGTTCCCCGAGCTCAACCGCACCAAGCTCGAGTTCATGGGGTTTGTGCAGTACCGCACCGGTGGCGAATACCACCTCAACAGCCCTGAGATGGCCAAGGCCCTGCATGCCGCCGTCGAGGCCGGGCCGGGCTACGACCACTTCAACACCTACAAGACCCTGCTGGAGAACCGGCCGGTGACGGCCCTGCGCGATCTGCTGGAGCTGCGGCCGGCACCGACTCCCCTGCCGATCGATCAGGTCGAGAGCATCGAGAGCATCTGCAGCCGCTTCTGCACGGGGGGTATGAGCCTCGGGGCCCTCTCACGTGAGGCTCACGAGGTGCTGGCGATCGCCATGAACCGCATCGGCGGCAAGAGCAACAGCGGCGAAGGCGGCGAGGATCCGGCCCGCTTCCATGCCCTTCAGGACGTGGACGGTGAGGGGCGCTCCGCCACCCTGCCCGGCATCGCCGGTCTGCGCAATGGCGACACCGCCTGTTCCCAGATCAAGCAGATCGCCTCAGGCCGTTTCGGTGTCACGCCGGAATACCTGCGCAGTGGCAGCCAGCTGGAGATCAAGGTGGCCCAGGGGGCCAAACCCGGCGAGGGTGGCCAGCTGCCCGGTCCGAAGGTGGACCCGTACATCGCCTGGCTGCGCAACAGCAAGGCCGGCGTGGCCCTGATCTCGCCACCGCCTCACCACGACATCTATTCGATCGAGGACCTGGCCCAGCTGATCCACGACCTGCACCAGGTGCATCCCGCGGCCCGGGTGAGTGTGAAGCTGGTGGCCGAGATCGGCATCGGCACCATCGCTGCGGGTGTGGCCAAGGCCAATGCCGATGTGATTCAGATCTCCGGCCACGATGGCGGCACAGGCGCCTCGCCGCTGAGTTCGATCAAGCATGCCGGCAGCCCCTGGGAGCTCGGCCTCACCGAGGTGCATCGCTCCCTGCTCGAGAACGGCCTGCGCGACCGCGTGCTGCTGCGTGCCGACGGTGGCCTCAAGACCGGCTGGGATGTGATCATCGCGGCCCTGCTCGGGGCGGAGGAATACGGCTTCGGTTCGGTCGCGATGATTGCCGAGGGATGCATCATGGCCCGCGTCTGCCACACCAACAATTGCCCGGTTGGCGTGGCCACCCAGAAGGAGGCGCTCCGCAAACGTTTCACCGGCCTGCCCGAGCATGTGGTCAATTTCTTCCTCTACGTGGCGGAGGAGGTGCGCCAGCTGCTGAGCGTGCTCGGCGTGGCCAGGCTTGAGGATCTGATCGGCCGCTCGGAGCTGCTGCAACCCCGCCAGGTGGCCCTGGCCAAGACCCAGGCCCTGGATCTGACCTGCCTGATCGCCCCGATCGAGGCCGCGGCCGACCGCAGCTGGTTACGGCATGCCGATCAGGCCCATGGCAATGGCGTGATCCTCGAGGATCAGCTCCTGGCCGATCCTGAGCTGCTGGCGGCGATCGAGGGCCATGGCCGCCTCTCGCGCACCCTGGCGATCGTCAACACCGACCGCAGCGTCGGCGCCCGCCTGGCTGGTGAGATCGCCGCTCGTCACGGCAACACAGGCTTCCAGGGTCAGCTTGACCTCAGCTTCGAAGGCGCGGCCGGACAGAGCTTCGGGGCCTTCAACGTCCAGGGCATGAACGTGCGCCTGATCGGTGAAGCGAACGACTACGTCGGCAAGGGCATCAACGGGGGACGTCTGACCGTGGTGCCTCCACCCGGCGGCCATGACCCCGGCAGTCAGGTGATCCTCGGCAACACCTGCCTGTATGGCGCCACCGGCGGTGAACTGTTTGCCCTCGGCCGCGCCGGTGAGCGTTTCGCTGTCCGCAACAGCGGTGTCCGCACCGTGGTGGAGGGTGCCGGCGACCACTGTTGCGAGTACATGACCGGCGGTGTGGTGGTGGTGCTCGGCAGCACCGGTCGCAATGTCGGCGCCGGCATGACCGGAGGCGTGGCCTTCATCCTCGATGAACAGGCAGGCCTGAGCGAGCGGGTGAACCGGGAGATCGTCAGCCTTGTCGATCTCACCACCCCCGAGCAGGAAGCGATGCTCAAGCCGTTGCTGGAGGCCCACCGTCAGGCCACCGGCAGCAGCAAGGCCACCGAGATCCTGGCGGACTGGATCCGCTGGAAGAGCCTCTTCAAGGTGCTGGTGCCCCCGAGCGAGACCACCAATGTGGGCCTCGCCGAGCGCGCAGCGGTTGCCGCCTGAGTGCCGCGGTCGGCCGGTGCCCTGGTTCGTCAAGACCGAAACGTTCACTCCCGCCTTCCTGGCCCTGGATCGGGCGGAGCGCTCCGCCCATCTGGCCCGCCACCGGGCCTGGGTGCAGGCCCTGCGTGATCAGACCCAGGAGATGGCCAGCGGTTTCCTCGTTGATGGTGAGCGCAGGCCCGGTGGCGGCGGACTCCTGCTGTTGCGGGCCCCGGACCATGCAGCAGCAGCAGCCCTGATCGCCCAGGATCCCCTGATTGCGGCAGGTTGGGTTCACTGGCAGTTGCACCAGTGGGTGCCCGCCGTCGGCGATCTGGCCGTGGGTCCGCCAGAGGCGCCCGACCTGGCCGGGAATGATCAGCGCGGGTGACGCTGCATCAGCCGTTGCACTTCGCCGGCGTGGTAACTGCTGCGGGTGAGCGGGGTGCTCACCACCTGAAGAAAGCCGAGTTCGTTTTCCCCATGCTGGCGGAAGCGCTCGAACTGTTCCGGCGTGACGAAACGATCCACCGGCAGATGCTTCGGTCCTGGAGAGAGGTACTGGCCGATGGTGACGATGTCGACATCGTGACGGCGTAGATCGGCCAGCACCGCCAGAACTTCGCTGTCGCTTTCGCCCAGGCCCACCATCAGGCCTGATTTGGTGTAGACCCGCGGCCAGTGCTGATGAACCCGCTGCAGCAGCTCCAGGGAGCGTTCGTAGAGCCCCTGGGGCCGGGCCCGTTTGTAGAGGCGCGGTACGGTCTCGATGTTGTGGTTGAGCACCTCGGGAGCGGCGGCCATCACGGCGGCCAGGGCGTCCCAGTCGCCGCAGAAATCGGGGATCAGCAGTTCGACCGTGGTCTGGGGGGAGCGCTCACGGACCTGTTCGATGCAGGCCACGAACTGACAGGCACCGCCGTCGGCGAGGTCGTCGCGGTTCACCGA
>CAIXOZ010000076.1 GCA_903921295.1 uncultured cyanobacterium
AGCAGGGTTCCGCCCAGGAAGTGCAGTTGCTCGATAAGGAAAACGAGCTCTTTCAAAGCAAAGCCGAGTACCGGGCCCTTCTGGAAGAAAAAGCCAAGCTTGATCTGCAACGCAGAATCGAGATCAATGACCTGAGCATGCAACTGAAGGAGTTACGCGAGCGCTCTGCGCAATTTGATGTGGTGTCGCCCATTGGCGGCTCGCTGCAACAGCTGGCGGTGCAGGTGACCGGACAACGGGTGGACCAAGGGGAAGTGCTTGCGAAAGTGGTGCCCAGTGATGGCCTGATCGCCTCGGTGCAGGTGTCATCCAAACTGGCAGCACCAATTCGCCAGGGCAAAGCAGCAGAGATCACCGTGGATGCCTTCCCGGCCAATGAACACGGCACCCTCAGAGGCGTTGTGGAGTCGGTATCACCCACAACCTCTGCCTCAGACAACAAGGGACAGGCACAGTCCTATGTCGCTCGCATCCGCATCAACAAAAGTGGTATTCCAACGCATTACCCTGCGGCATCTCTGCGCTCAGGCATGGGCATCAATGCCCGGGTTGTGCTTCATGAAAAACCAGTGATTGCCGTGGTTTTTGATTTTCTGGAAGACATTTTCAAGCCAATGGCTGAGCGGCGGTGATGCGGGCACGCTCACGCTCTCCCTGAAGCACAAGATCGGTCCATCAGACCCAGCAACAGCAAACGATCCCAACCTGAATTCCACGCCATGGACCAGCCCACAATGACCCGTTCAGAGAACGGCAGCACGGTCGCGACCCTCACCATCGGTGATCGCAGCTATCCGATTGCCGATCTCAGTGATGAAGCCCAGAAACTGCTGCGAGCGGCCTACGACTGTGAAGCACAGATCACCAGGCTTCGGCGCGATATTGATTATCTGAACATCGCCCATCGTAGTCTGCTGCAGGAGCTCTCAAGCCGTCTGCCGGACTGATCACCCAGCCTGCGCGCTGACGAGTCCGACTTGGCAGCTCTCCAAACATTCGCTTGTAATTGGCAGCCATCCTGCCTGTGGGCGGCAAACCCACCAACGCGCAGGCTTCTCTCAAATCGACGCGATTCAACAGATGCTTGCGCAGGCTGGCCAGACGGATCTCCTGCAGGGCCTGCAGAGGGGTGCAGCCACGCACCCGCTGAAATGAGACCTGAAGCGTGCGTGATGAGACATAGCAGGCCTGGCACAGATCCCGTAGAGCGATCATCTCGGCCATGTGGCGCTCCATGTAAACCATGGCGTGCTCCACATGCAGCGCATGCCCATCGTGTCCACAAGCTTGTGGCAGTTGATCGTGCCCCACCAGAGCGCTCGCCATCGTCCCGAGCACGGAGGCCTCCAGTGGCAACGCCAACGTGGAGCGCGCTTCACCCTCGGGCCGCAGAGCCAGCTGCAGCAACTGCTCACAGCAGGCCATCAACAGCGCCTCCTGTCCCGTGAGGGCATCCAGCAACAGGCGCAGATCCGGCTGCACCACACCCTGGCGTCGGCAGGCCTCCTGGAGATTCAACAGCGGCAGCTGGATCACGAGGGCCGCCAGAATCTCGGAGGTGGCGGTCAGAGCGAGCGGGTCATCCGGCAGCAACACGCAGCTCACCTGATTGAGCACCGCCGCGAAAGAACGACCTGCAGCCACGCCCTGAACCCGGCCGCAGGTGGCGATCGCCACGCTCACCATCCCGGGATGATGACGAAAGCGCAGATCAGCGATCCCAGCCGCCGACACCCTCAGAACCGTGAGCTGTGCACCCCGATAGCGTTCGACCTGCACATCCCTGATCCTGGACCGACCCGAAGCAGACCGTCGATTCAGTTGGAGCCGGGCCAGCCAGGTGGCCAGCTCCGGTTCCACCGTCCAGCCCAGAGGCGCTGCTGAGATCACCGCGGACCAGGACAACTGGTGGTGTCTAGGGATCAGCCAGCACAGCAACGGAACGACAAGCCGATCTGCCCAGACAACGAGCTGGATGCGACGCGCACCCAGGCCAGGGCGACGCAATCTCCGCCGTCTTACAGCGCGATCAGAACGGGTCACGTCCCGTCGCCGTCTGCCGGGCAGTGCCTGAAGCCGGATCAACCGCGAGCGTTGACCTCCAGGCTGCGATCACCACCGGAGCCGAACACCGTCGGATGGCCCTGATTTCAGGCCGGCGGATCAGCGTGAGCAGATGTGCCACGATCCAGGCGGCCCGCACCTCAGTTCAACCGTCAGCTGTGACCCTGCGCTTCACCAACACCCTCACCCGCCGCGTTGAGGAGTTCCGCCCGATCGAAGCCGGCAAGGCAAGCATCTACTGCTGCGGGGTCACGGTCTACGACCTCTGCCACCTCGGCCACGCCCGCAGCTACATCGCCTGGGACGTGTTGCGCCGCTACCTGATCTGGCGTGGCTACGCGGTCACGTTCGTGCAGAACTACACCGACATCGACGACAAGATCCTGGCCCGGGCAGCTGAGGAGGGCAGCTCGATGCAGGCGGTGAGCGAGCGCAACATCGCAGCCTTCGTGGCCGACATGGCCCGGCTCAACATTCTGCCGCCGGACCGAATGCCGCGGGCCACCCGCAGCCTCGATGCCATCCGCGCCCTGATCAGCGCGCTTGAGGCCAGGGGCGCCGCCTATTCGGCCGACGGCGATGTGTATTTCGCCGTGATGAAGCATCCGGGGTACGGCAAGCTCAGCGGCCGCGATCTCGCCGAGCAGCAGGACAATGCCGCCGGCCGCGTTGCCACCGAGGAGGAGGCCCGCAAGCAACACCCCTTCGACTTCGCCCTCTGGAAGGGCAGCAAACCGGGCGAACCCAGCTGGGAGTCGCCCTGGGGAGCGGGCCGACCGGGCTGGCACATCGAGTGCTCGGCGATGGTGCGCGAGGAGCTCGGCGACACGATCGATATCCATCTCGGTGGCGCCGATCTGATCTTTCCGCACCACGAGAACGAGATCGCCCAGTCGGAGGCCGCCAGCGGCCGGGAGCTGGCGCGCTTCTGGCTGCACAACGGCATGGTCAATGTCGGCGGCCAGAAGATGAGCAAATCGCTCGGCAATTTCACAACGATCCGGGCCCTGCTGGATTCCGGGGTCTCACCCATGACCCTGCGGCTGTTCACCCTCCAGGCCCACTACCGCAAGCCGCTTGATTTCACCGCCGAAGCGCTCGAAGCCGCAGCCACAGGATGGAAGGGCCTGAACGCCGCCCTCAGCCTGGTCACGGGCGCCGGCGCCGAAGCCGAAGCGATCACCCCCGCCGTGATCGCCGCGGACGGCAGCACCCTCGGCACCGGGCCGGCGGCGGCCAGGGAGCGGTTCATCGCCGCCATGGACGATGACCTCAACACCGCCGCCGCCCTGGCGGTGCTGTTTGAGCTGGCGCGACCGCTGCGGTCCCTGGCCAACCGGATCGAGCGCGGCGATGTCGCCGCTGCAGCTGAGGCCCGGCAGCCGTCACTGACGGCCCAGGGCTCCCTGCTGGCCGAGCTGGCCGCCGTGCTCGGCCTCAGACCGGAACCAGCCACGGACCCGGGAACCGGGCCGGACAATGGCGGTCTGAGCGACAACGCCATCGAGGCCCAGATTGCGGCGCGGCGGGAGGCCAAGGCGAACCGCGATTTCGCCGCCGCCGACCGGATCCGCGACGCCCTGAGCGCCGCCGGCATCGAGCTGATCGACAAGCCCGGCGGGCTCACCGAATGGCTGCGGCGCTGAGGATCGCTCCCGCCTCAACCCTGATCAGCGGACGGCTGGGTGGCCACCAGGGTCAGAACGGCCGAGGTCACCATCAGGGCAGCGAGCATCAGCAGAGAACTGGTGTCGCTTCCATGGGACTGGGTGATCAGTCGACCGATCGCAAAGGGGGCCAGGAACCCCCCGATGTTGCCGAACGAGTTGATGAACGCAATGCCGGCTGCGGCAGCCCGACCCTCGAGAAACTGCAGGGGAATCGCCCAGGCAGGACCGAGGCTTGAAAACACGGACGCCGTCGCGATCGTGATCATGACCAGACGCCAGGGACCAGGCGCCACGATGGAAACCAGCAGGGTCAGGGCGGCGATGAGCAGGGGAACAACCACATGCCAGCGCTTGTCGCGATGACGATCGGCTGAGCGCCCCACCACCAGCATCCCCAGGACCGCAACGGCATAGGGGATGGCGCTGAGCAGATTGGCCACGATCGGCGAAGACTGGGCCGCCGGCACGGCGGCGGCGACGAACCTCGGAATCCAGAAACTGAAGCCGTAGAAGCTTGTGGCGATGCCGAGGTAGAGGACGCTGAGCAGCCACAGGCGCCGATCTCCCCAGAGGGCGCCCAGGGTCTGAATCGGACGATCGCCCGGCCGACGGCGCTGCAGATCCTGTTGCAGCGCCTCATCGATCGCCCCAGCCTCCGCCGGCGTCAGCCAGGAGGCCTGATGGGGACGATTCGGCAGCCAGACGAACACCGCCAGCGAAAGCGCCAGGGCCGGCAGGGCTTCAATCAGAAACAGCCAGCGCCAGGGGGCGATCCCATTCCAGCTGGGCAGCGAGAGGATCGCCGCTGAGATCGGCCCCCCCAGAAGACCGGCCACGGGCAGGGCCAGCAGAAACCCCGAGAGGGTTCGGGCCCGCTGTGCCTCGGGGACCCACCGGCTCAGATAAAAGATGATCCCCGGATAAAAACCGGCTTCCGCGACACCGAGCAGCAGGCGCAGGCCATTGAACTGGACCTCGGACACCATGAAAGCCATCAGAGCGGCGATCAGGCCCCAGGTGAAGAGGATGCGACTGATCCAGATCCGGGCTCCGACGCGCTCGAGCATCAGATTGCTGGGGATCTCGAAGATCACATAACCCAGAAAGAAGATGCCGGCCGCAAAGCCGTAGGACGCGGTCGTCATCCCCAGATCCCTGGAGACCATCGGCTCCACAAAGGAGACATTGACGCGATCGAGATAGGCGACCACGTAGAGAACGAAAAGGAACGGAAGCAGATGACGGCGGATGGCCGCCAGTGCCCGTTGCAGCTGACGATTCGCGACTTCAGACCCTGCCGCCGATTCGCCTGCCCAGGTGCTGGCCTGCCGTTCGGAACCCATCGACCGCCAATCCAGGGGAATCAACCAGTGATAGGAGCGCTGCTCTGCGCGTCAAGTCGGGGACCGGCCGGCGGGCCTGCTCCTGACCCCCTTGCCCCCAGCGGCCGACGCGCGTCAGCCCTGATCGGCAGGCGGTTGCTGCTGATCGCGCATCATCGCCTCGATCCGGCGGATCCGCATGGCGGTGGTGCTCCACACCTCCTGCTGAAAGCCCGGCGGGCACTGCTCCACCAGCTGCTCGATCGGCTCGCCGCGCTCAAAGGCATCCCAGAGCTGACGCTCGAGCCGGGCCCGTTCGATGAAGTTCCAACGTTGCAGCCAGGGGGGGAGGGAAGCCATCGATCGCCGTCCGTTGCCGCCAGTTAAGCCCTCCACCCGCCGCAAGCGCGGCCGCCACCGACCGCAGCCCTGAGCGGCCGCCGCCCCTGCCCGGCGAACGACCCGATCCCGGCCGGGAATCCCAGGGCCTGCCGCCGGGTCCGTGCGGGGCCGGGCTTCCTGGCAGGCATCGCTGCACCCAGAAGCGGCAGTGGGAGACTGGCACGCATCTTTGACGATCCGACCGTGAAAGCCCTGAGCGTGCTTGGATCCACCGGCTCGATCGGCACCCAGACCCTGGAGCTGGCCGAGGAGTTCCCGGAGCGCTATCGGGTGGTGGCCCTGACGGCCGGCAACAACCTCGCGCTGCTGGTGGACCAGATCCGTCGCCATGCACCGGAGGCGGTGGCCCTGGCCGATCCGGCACGGCTCAACGAGCTGCGGGAGCGGCTGCAGGCCCTGAGCGCGGATGAGCGGCCGGCGCGGCTGCCGGAGCTGCTGGCTGGAAGCGATGGCCTCTGTGCCGCCGCGGCCTGGCCCAGCGCCGATCTGGTGGTGACCGGCATCGTCGGCTGCGCCGGCCTGCTGCCGACCCTGGCCGCGATCCGCGCCGGCAAGGATCTGGCCCTGGCCAACAAGGAGACCCTGATCGCCGCCGGCCCGGTGGTGCTGCCGGAACTCGAGAAATCAGGCTCAAGGCTGCTGCCGGCCGATTCCGAGCACTCCGCCATCTTCCAGTGCCTGCAGGGCACGCCCTATGCCGAAACGGCGCGCCTTTCCACCGGCACCCCCACACCGGGCCTGCGCCGGATCCAGCTCACCGCCAGCGGCGGCGCCTTCCGCGACTGGGATCCGGCGGATCTGGTCAAGGCGACCGTCGCCGATGCCACCAGCCACCCCAACTGGAGCATGGGCCGCAAGATCACGGTCGATTCCGCCTCCCTCATGAACAAGGGCCTGGAGGTGATCGAAGCCCATTACCTGTTCGGCCTCGATTACGACCACATCGAGATCGTGATCCACCCGCAATCGATCATCCATTCGATGGTGGAGCTGGCCGATTCCTCGGTGCTGGCCCAGCTCGGCTGGCCCGACATGAAACTGCCGATCCTCTACTGCCTGAGCTGGCCCGAACGCCTGCACACCCCCTGGCGCCGTCTCGATCTGACCGAAGTGGGCCAGCTCACCTTCCGCAAGCCCGATCCGGCCAAGTACCCCTGCATGGAGCTGGCCTACGCCGCTGGCCGCGCCGGCGGCACGATGCCGGCGGCGATGAACGCAGCCAACGAGCAGGCCGTGGCCCTGTTCCTCGAGGAGCAGGTGCATTTCCTCGACATCCCGAAGCTGATTGACGCGGTGTGCGAGCGCCACAAGGCCGATCTGATGGCCGCCCCCTCCCTGACCGATGTGCTGGCCGTCGACGCCTGGGCCCGTGAGGCGGTGCGTGAGGCTGCAGCCCTGGTAGCAGCGTGATCCAGGTCAGCCATCACCTGCTGCTCTGCGCCACCCCCAGCAAGGCCCTCTGCTGCCCCGACCCCAGCATCGGCGCCGGCAGCTGGGAGACGCTCAAGCGCCTGGTGCGCGAGCTGGGCCTCGAGGATCCGCAGCGCCCTGAGGGCCTCGTGCTGCGCTCCAAGGCCGACTGTCTGCGGATCTGCGCCGAAGGCCCGGTGCTGTTGATCTGGCCGGAGGGCATCGTCTACGGCGGCGTGACACCGGAGCGGATCGGGCGCATCGTGCACGAGCATGTGATCGAAGGGCGGCCGATCGACGACTGGATCGTGCGCCGCTACGAACTCCAGGCCTGAGCAAGCGCTAGCGGGTCGACCCGGTCCCCGGGCGCCGACAGCCCCCGCGGCTCAGAAGCCGGCGCAGCCAGGCCACCGTCAGCCGATCGCCCCAACAGCCACGGGCACTGTCGCCGACGCCATGGAAACCGTTGTGACCGCCATGGCGGCTGATCAGAACGTCCGGGGTGAAGCCGGCTCCAGCCGAGGATCCGGCCATGGCCCTGACCACCTGGTGGAGTGACGCCACCGGCACCCAGGGATCATCCTCGGCATGCACCAGCAGCAGCGGCGGCAGAGCGGAACGCCGCGCAGGATCCAGCAGGGCGGTCAGCGGGCTGGCCGAGGCGTAGTAGTGCTCCACCGAGCGGTAGCCCCAGCGCGGGGCCGTGATCGCCTGATCAAAGGCCCGGATCGAGCCGGGCCCACCCGCCGCCGTCAGCGCCCAGCGCTCCGCAGCACTCACCCCGGAAGGATCGGCCAGGGTCTGGGCCACCAGGCGCTGCAGCAGCCAACGGGCATAGACCCGGTTGCGGGCACTCTCGATCCGGGCGCTGGAGGCCGCCAGATCGAGCGGACTGCTCAGACAGACCAGGCCATCGAGGCCAGGCGCCGCTGGCGAAGCCAGCAGCGCATTCAGCAGAATCGTGCCCCCCAGCGACAGCCCCACCCCGAGCAGCGGTCGAGCGCCGGCGAGGGATCGCAGCTGCGCAAGCACCGGCAACAGATCGGCCCGGCAATCGGCGGCATAGGTGCCGGCCGCCAGGGTGCGGCCGGCACCGGCCCCGCGCAGATTGAGCCGCACCACCGCCAGACCGGCGTCCTGGAGGGCCAGCCCCATGCGCCGCAGGCCCTCGCGCTCGCTGGAACCACCGAGGCCATGCAGCAGCAGCACCAGCGCCTCGGGTTCAGCCGCGGCGCTCGGGGCATCGAGCACGGCGTGCAGATGCTCGCCCGAAGGAAGCGGCAACCGCAGGATCCGGCCCCCCGAGACGGGCAACCGCACCGGCCGCAGGGTGTCGCGCAGGGTCTGGAGATCGCCGCCGACCCAGGGAAGACGCTGTCGCAACGGCTCCAGAGCCAGCGAGCTGAGCAGATCCTGAGCCGGCAACGCAGACACCCTCCAGGGGAGGGCGGGAGAGAACGGGTGCAGTCTGGAAGGCAGCGCCGCCACAACCGGGAGGATCCCACGGGGCGGCGGCGCTCAACGGGCGCTCAGCGGGCGCTGGCGGCGGCCTCACGGCGTTGGCCGACGCCGAGGCTGCGCAGCTCGGCGGTGAGCTGCTGCAACACCGCCTTGGCATCGCCGAAGACCATCGAGGTGTGCGGCAGCTCGAACAGTCCGTTGGCGATGCCGGCATAGCCGGCACCGAGGCTGCGCTTGACCACAAAGACGGAACGGGCCTGATCCACCTCAAGCACGGGCATGCCGTAGAGGGGGCTGCTCGGATCGCTCTTGGCCTGGGGATTGACCACATCATTGGCCCCGAGAACGATCACCACATCGGTGCGTGGGAAGTCGGGATTGATCGCTTCCATCTCCACCAGCTGCTCGTAGGGGACATCGGCCTCGGCCAGCAGCACATTCATGTGCCCGGGCATCCGCCCGGCCACCGGATGGATGGCATAGCTGACGTCGATGCCATGGGTCTCCAGCAGCCGCGCGAGTTCCTTGAGGCTGTGCTGAGCCTGGGCGACCGCCAGGCCATAGCCGGGCACGAACACCACCCGCTCAGCCCCCTCAAGCGCCAGGGCGCACTCCTCAGGACTGCAGGAGGTGATACGGCTGTAACTCGCCGCATCACCCTCAGCGGCAGCACCGCCGGCAGCCGTCACGCCGAGCGCGCCCCCGAAGAGCACCGAGGTGAGGGAGCGGTTCATCGCCGTGCACATCACCTGGGTGAGGATCAGACCGGCGGCACCGACCATGGCACCGGCCACGATCAGCAGCTGGCTGCCGACGACGAAGCCGGCGGCGGCGGCGGCCACGCCGGAATAGGAATTCAGCAGCGAGATCACCACCGGCATGTCGGCGCCACCGATCGGCAGGGTCAGACCGATGCCGAGCAGCAGCGAGAGGCCTGTGACAGCCGCCAGCGCCAGCCACGAGCCCAGACTCAGGGCCTCCGCACCGGCCAGTCCCTGGCGCAGCACCAGCACCGAAGCAGCGACCGTGGCCAGCAGCAGGGCCCCGTTCAACCAGTGCCGCAGCGGCTTCAGCATCCAGGCGGGGGTTTCCAGGGCCCCCTGGAGCTTGGCCATCGCCACCAGGGAACCGCTGAAGGTGATCGCGCCAACCAACACCGACGCCAGCAGGGACACCAGCACCAGGCCATCGCCGGCGGCGCTGGGCAGAGCCGCGGCCCCGAGGGCCACCAGCAGCGAACTCATGCCGCCGCAACCGTTGAACAGGGCCACCGCCTCGGGCATCGCGGTCATCGGCACCCGATACGCCAGCAGGGCACCGGCTGCACCGCCCACCAACAGGCCGGCCAGCATCCAGGTCCAGCCGGCGAGCCCCTGCTCCAGCAGCAAGCCGACCACCGCCAGGGCGAGGGCCAGCGCCGCCAGGCCGTTGGCGCCACGGGCGCTGCGGATTCGCGAGAGGCCCTTGAGACCGAGGGCGAGCAGCAGCACCGCCCCGAGATCGAACAGAAGGTGAAGGCTCATCAGGAGGACTCCTTGGCAGGGCGATGGCGCGACTGGAACATCGCCAGCATCCGGTCGGTGACCAGGAAGCCACCGATGACGTTGAACAGGGCGAAGCCGAGGGCGATCGCCCCCAGCAGCCGCAGGGACGGATCCGGTGTGGACCCGATCAGGGCGAGGGCGGCGAGCATCGTGATGCCGCTGATCGCGTTGGCCCCCGACATCAGGGGGGTGTGCAGGGTGGGTGGCACCTTGCCGATCAGCTCAAGGCCGAGAAGGCTGCCGAGCAGCAGCACCCACAGGGATTCATGCAGGGCGCTCATGCCACCACCTCCTGCTGCAGCGCCGCCGCCGGCCGGGGCTGAAGATCCGAACGCCGCCAGCGACCGCCGTGGCCGATCAGCGCTGGATCCAGCAAGGGATCCTCCGGATCGACAGTGAGGGTGCCCTCGCGCAGCAACACCTCGATCAACGCCAGAAGATTGCGGGCGTAGAGGGCACTGGCGTGCTGGGGCACCGTGGCCGGCAGATTGCCGGCCCCGATCAGCTGCACCCCCGCCACCTGCACCGGGCCATCGGCGCGACTGAGGGGGCAGTTGCCCCCCTGGGCCACCGCCAGATCGACCACGACCGCGCCGGGGCGCATCAGCGACAGCATCTCCTCCGTGATCAGCACCGGCGCCGGCTGGCCAGGCACCTGGGCCGTGGTGATCACCACGTCGGCGTCCACCAGATGGGGAGCGAGCAGCTGGCGCTGGGCCTCGAGGAACACCTCACCCGCCTGACGGGCATAGCCACCGCTTTCACCGGGCTTCTCCGGCAGTTCCGGCGGCTCGATGAAGCGGGCCCCGAGGGATTCCACCTGTTCCTTGACGGCAGGGCGCACATCGCTGACCTTGACCACTGCCCCGAGACGACGGGCGGTGGCCACAGCCTGAAGACCGGCAACGCCGGCACCGAGCACCACCACCCGGGCGGGCTGCACGGTGCCGGCGGCGGTCATCAGCATCGGGAAGAAGCGATCGAGGGCCGCGGCCGCCAGCAGCACCGCCTTGTAGCCGGCGATGTTGGCCTGGGAGGAAAGGGCATCCATCGCCTGAGCGCGACTGATGCGGGGCAGCAGCTCAAGCGCCAGCAGCGAGACCTGGCGGGCGGCCAGGGTCTGCAGGGTGGGCGCGTGCCGATGGGGATCGAGCAGACCGAGCAGCAGGGCTCCCGGACGGAGCGCGGTGAGCGCCTCCTCGGAGGGAAGCTGCACCACCAGCACGGCATCGGCGCTGTGCCAGATCGCAGGATCGAGGCTCACCAGTCGGGCCCCCGCCTCCTCGTAGGCGGCATCGGCATGGCCGGCCGCCAGGCCGGCTCCAAGTTCGAGCAGGCACTCGCAACCGAGGGCTGTGAGTCGTTTCACCGTCTCCGGTGTGGCGGCCACCCGCCGCTCATCGGGGTGGCGTTCCGCCGGAATCAACAGTCGGGTCACAATGTCGGGCCGCCCATGGTGCGGTCTCCCTGAATGGAAACTTCTCCAGTGATTGACCCGCTCGCCCGGAAAGGCAACATCGATGGCGCTCATGTGAGCACACGGGGACAAAGAAGCGGATGCGCGCAACAAAGCGCAGAGGTTCACTTGCCAGTGGCGATCGATGCTGGCTAGGGCAGGACTGTTTCGCCCTTGTCCCCATGGCCCTCACGGCCGTCGAATGTCCGGATGGCATCTGCCACAGCCACCACGGTGGGCATGCCATCGCCCGCGATGCCCTGCACCAGAACCTGATCCAGCACGGTCCTGACTGGTGCGAGCGGGTGGCCGAACGGATCTACGAGATCTCCGTCGACACCTTCTGCCAGATGGTGATGCCCCATCTGCAGGAGCAGGGCTGGCAACGCCGGCACCTCGACTGGGAGTTCAAGCTCCATGACGGTGAGGCCGAGGCCGAGCGCACGCTGGTGGACGGCGCCATCAATGCGATGGAAAGCTTCCTGCGCAGCTCCGAAGTGCAGCGCCTGTTCATCAAGGAGCTGGTGCAGGGCACCCTGGCAGAGGCGGAACAGAGCGACAGCCGCCGCGCCGCCGTGCGCCACCTGATCGAGCAGGAACTGCTCGTGGATCTGGAAGGACGGCGGGAAGACCTGATCCAGCGTCTGTGCGAACGCACCGAGGCCGACGGCAGCGTCGACCATCCGCGGGCCCGCCGCGTCGCCGAGGAAGCCCTCGACGAAGTGCATCACCTGTTGGTGAACCACGCCGAAGCCCTGGGCTGAAGCGAGCGCGTGCGGCGACCGGGTCAGGGCTCAGGTCGCCGCCAACCAGGACGAGAGTGCCAGCGGTGGCAGGGCCGGATCGCTGGTGACCTCAACGATGCGCCCCTCACTGGCGGAATCAGCCAGGGCATCAAGGCAGAGACGGGCCACGAGGCGTCGCGGAATGCTGCGACTCTGCTGCTGGCCGGCACCGGTCAGGCGCAACCCCTCCCGCTCGAGCCCCTGCTCACGTTCGCTGAGGCCACCGGGGCGCACGATCGTCCAGCGCAGGCCGCTCTGAGCCAGCCAACGCTCCCCGAGGCCCTTCCAGACCAGGATCAGGCCAAAGAGGTTGAGGGGATGGCGCCAGCGACCGGCGCAGAGGGAACTGACCAGCACCACCCGATCCAGTCCCACGGCCCGGGCGGCCGCCAGCTGGGTGCGCACGCCCAGGGCATCGACCCGCAGCGGTCCGGTGAGATCGACCGAGGGCCTGGCACCTGTGGCGATCACCAGGGCCTGACAGCCTGAAAGGGCTCGGTGCAGGACCTCGGTCTGGTCGAGATCAAGGCGAAGGATCTCGGCGCCCTCCAGACCCTGCGGCACCACCGACCCCGGCCTGATCAGGGCCCTCACCTGCCAGCCCCGCTGCAACGCTTCCTGAACCACACGCCAGCCGGTCTTTCCCGATGCCCCTGAGACCGCAAGCGTTGCCATGACTCTGTCCTGCCGCCGAGCGGCCCGCTGACGCGATCCTTTCTAAAGGACGTACACGATGCAGAGGCTCTCAGAAGAGCGGCAGCAGTTCCCGATCGATCGCAAGACCGCTGAGGTGATCGCCCCGTTGATGCAGCAGCCGACCCCGCAGGATCAGCGGATCGATATCGCACTCAACCGCCAGAGCGCGCTCCAGCAGCGCCCTCTGATCACCGACGGGTAAGGCAAAGAACAACGAATCAAACGGACGTTCCATGGCAACGGTCACCTGGGACTGAAGGCTGAAGGCCCAAAAGGGTCCTGATGGCCGGACCATAGAGACGCCGGACCGCCACCCCATAGGCGCAACCACTCATCTTCCGCATCTTCCCCGCACAATGGCGTCCATGGGCCACCCCTCCTTCGACCTCGGCGCCCGCCGTCCGGCTCCCGGCCAGGACGCCCCCGGTGTCGAACCTGGGAACGGCACCGGCCACCCGCCGGAGCCGCGCCACGTGATGCAGCCGCGCCGATGGCAGAGCCAGCTGATCCAGCTGCTGCGGGCACGGTTGCTCAATCCCGGCCCCCGCGGCCGGGATGTGCTGATCCATGCCGGCCCCGGTGCCGGCAAGACCCTCGGGGCCCTGCTCGGCTTCAGCCGACTGAAAGCGGAAGGTCACCTGGATCATTTCCTGGTGTTCTGCCACCGCAGCTCCATCGCAGGCCAGTGGCGCAAGGCTGCGGAGCGGCTGGGGCTCGTGCTCGAAGAATGGGATCCTCAGAACCCTGACCGCCTGAACGAGGGGCAGCGCTGGGATGGGCTGCTGCTCACCTACCAGAGTGCCGGCCGCCAGGGAGAGACCCTGGCCGAACAGCTCGCGACCCTGCCCCTGGGGCGCTGGCTGGCGATGGCCGATGAAGTGCACCACCTCGGCCTCGACCCTGAAGAACCGGACGCCACGGCCTGGGGCATGGCCTTCAGTCGGTTGACCGAATCGGCCGATCTGCGCCTCGGCCTGACCGGAACCCCGTTTCGGGCTGACAATCTGGCCTTCTGTGCCGCGCGGCGGGTGCAGGTTCAGGACGACGGGGTCTGGATGGAGCAGATCGCTCCGGACCTGAGCGTGGAGCCGCGTCAGCTGATCGTGGCCGGCGACGTGCGTCCGCTTGAGTTCCGCTTCCAGGACGGCTGGGTCGAACATGGACGCGACGATGGCGATCCGGACGCCGAGCAGTCGCCCCTGTCGGCCGAAGCCCGCGAAAGCTGGCGCGCCCGCAACCTGCGCCGGGCGATTCAGCCGGGAGATGGCAGCAGCATCGCCCTGCGGTTGCTGCTCAAGGCCCGCCAGCGCCTGGGCAAGGTGCGCCGTGATCATCCGCAGGCGGCTGGCCTGGTGATCGCCCGCGACATCAGCCATGCCCGTCGCATCGCCGGCCTGCTCGCCGACGAGGGCGACCGGGTCTCGCTGGTGCATTCCCAGGATCCCGATGCCGCCAGGAATCTGGCCGACTTTCAGGCCGGCGACGGCGACTGGCTCGTGAGCATCGACATGTGCGCCGAAGGCTTCGATGCCCCACGGATCCGGGTGGTGGCCTACCTGACCACGGTGGTCACGCGCAGCCGCTTCGTGCAGGCGATCACCCGCGCCGTACGCCTCGATGGCAGCCGCTCCGAACTGGAGCCGATCCCACGCCAGCCATCCTTTGTGTTCGCCCCGGCCGATCCGCTGCTGATGGCCTACGCCCGAACCTGGTCCCTGAGCGAGCCTTACCTGATCCGACCGCGGGAGGCCGCCGAAGCGGGCGAGAACGTGAGCGGCACGGGGCGCGCCGGCAGCCTGCCGATGACCGCCATCGACGAACAGGCGGGGCGACTGATCCGGGTGCGCGGCCCGCAGCTGCCGGACTTCCTCAAACAAAGAGCCTGAACGCAGAAAGGGTCGATTCGCCGTCGAGACAACAGCAAAGATTGACCGGTCAAACCAACAAATGGTTCCAAAGCGTGCAGCAATGTGCGATCCGATACCCACATCAGGCCGGCGACCGACCAATGTGGCGCCAGCGGAGGACAACCCGATGGATGCCCTGGTGAAACGCCGACTGACCGTGGCCACATCCTGGGCCGTAGCCCGGGTCTCCACCCTCGACGATCTGCAGCATTACGAAGAGAGCTACGGACTGACCGAAGAGTTCCGTGAGTGGATCCTCTGCTTTGACGCGCACCCGGAATTACTGGAAGATTGGGTACTGATGGTGCCTGAGACCGCTGCCCTGGAAGTCCTGCTCCGTCAAGCCAGCCACCCCGGCTCCGAACACAAGCGCAATCACAACAACGACGATCTGCTGGAGATCTGAAGCCTTCGAAATCAGAAGGAATTCTTAAGTCCTGAATCATTCTCTTCTTCGGATTGCAGTCAGATCTGACCCCATTCCGCCCGCCCGATTCGCCACCGGCCTGCGCCTCCACCGGCCTGCAACGCCACAACGCCTGACGCGACGATCAGCGCCGACCCCAGAAAGGGCGGCGCAAAGCCACGCATGACCCCTGAGACAGGGACTGCTCCTCGGGAGGCTGACATCGGCATGGCAGGCCATCCCGCCCGGGCCCCGACCGCCGGGTTGGCGCCCTAGGATCAACTCATAGTCAGTCCGCTTAAGTCCATGGAGGTCGCCCATCCCGTCGAGGCCAACGGCAGTGCTGCATCGAGCACGGATGGCATCGAGAACCTGGTGATCGTGGGCTCCGGCCCGGCCGGCTACACCGCCGCGATCTATGCGGCCAGGGCCAACCTCAACCCGATCGTGATCACCGGCTTCCAGCTGGGCGGCATCGCCGGCGGCCAGCTGATGACCACCACCCACGTGGAAAACTTCCCAGGCTTCCCCGATGGCATCCTCGGGCCTGATCTGATGGACCGGCTGCAGGCCCAGGCCGTGCGCTGGGGCACCCGCTTGATCGAGGCCGATGCCGAGGCGATCGACCTTTCCCAGCGCCCCTTCAAGGTGAGCGTTGAAGGCAGAACCCTTCGCACCCACGCCCTGATCCTGGCCACCGGCGCCAGCGCGAATCGCCTCCACCTTGTCGGCGAGGACAGGCTCTGGAGCCGGGGCATCAGTGCCTGCGCCATCTGCGATGGCGCCACCCCCCAGTTCCGCAACGAGGAACTGGCCGTGATCGGCGGCGGTGATTCCGCCTGCGAAGAGGCTGTGTACCTCACCAAATACGGCAGCCATGTGCACCTGATCGTGCGATCCGGAGCCCTGCGGGCCAGCAAGGCGATGGCCGATCGGGTGCTCGCCAACCCCTCGATCACGGTGCACTGGCATTGCCAGGCCGTGGAAGCACTGGGCAGCGACTGGCTGGATGGTCTGAAACTGGAGGCCACCGATGGCAGCGAGCAAGGGTCGGTGCTGGCGGTCCGCGGCCTGTTCTATGCGATCGGTCATACACCCAACACCCAGCTGGTGCAGGGGCAGCTCCCCCTCGATGGGCGTGGCTATCTGCAGACAGAACCCGGCCGACCGGAAACGGCGGTGGCCGGTGTGTTCGCCGCTGGAGATGTGGCCGACGCCGAATGGCGTCAGGGGGTGACCGCTGCCGGCAGCGGCTGTCAGGCCGCCTTGGCAGCCGAGCGCTGGCTGACCCACAACCAGCTGGCGGTGACCGTGAGCCGCGCCCCGGTGGATCCCGAACCGGCCCCAAGCCAGCCCGAAACGGCCACCAGCGATGCAGAAACCTTCGCCGCTGACGCCCGTTGGCAGAAGGGGAGCTACGCCCTTCGCAAGCTCTATCACGACAGCGACAGGCCGCTGCTGGTCATCTACACCTCCCCGACCTGCGGCCCGTGCCATGTGCTCAAGCCCCAGCTGAAACGGGTGCTCGATGAGCTCGATGGTCGGGCCCTCGGGATCGAAATTGACATCGAAGCCGAACAGGAGATCGCTCAGCAGGCCGGAGTCACAGGGACCCCGACCCTGCAGCTGTTCAAGGACAAGGTCCTGGTGCAGCAATGGCGTGGTGTGCGCCAGCGCCGCGAGATCAAAGCGGCGATCGAGACCTGCCTCAATCCTGCGGTTCCAGCCTGATCAGCAGCAGCTCAGGGCTCGGTGGAGGCGCTCCACGCCCCCGCCAGTCCCCTGAGCCGCCAGCGCACATCCAGGACCGGGTGCCCCGCTCAGTGACGGCAGGAGCCGCCAGCGTCAACGGCGGCGCGGGCCGTCAGTGTCAACGGCGGCGCGGGCCGCCGGGGCGGTTGCCGGCCGGACGAGGGCCGGTGGCTCCGGCATTGCGCTCACGGAAGGTGATCCTGCCGCGGGTGAGGTCGTAGGGCGAGATCTCCACGAGCACCTTGTCGCCCGCCAGAAGTTTGATCCGGTTCTTGGTGAGTTTGCCGGCGGCACGGCACAGGCACTGGTGACCGGCGGGCTGCTCAAGGGTGACGAGATAAAAGCCGTTGCCCTGCTCTTTTTCAATGATGCCGGAAGTGTCGATCATGCGGGAGGTGCAGGCGGTGACGCCAGGAAATTCCAGACTGCTGCCTCCACCTTAGGTTGTGCCCCAGATGCCCGAGGCTGATGATCCTGCCGCCCCTCAGCCTTGATGTCGGCCTGCTGCTGATCTCCATCGGCGTCGTCAATCTCTGGCGGCAGCGCCGCCCCTCCTGATCACCAGCCAACGTCGCAGGAGGCCATGGCCACCACGCTGCTCTTCCATAAGCCATATGGCGTTCTGAGCCAGTTCACCCCGGAACCGGGAAGCGCCTGGGATTGTCTGGCCAGCCACATCGATCAGCCCGGGGTCTATCCCGTCGGCAGGCTGGATGCCGACAGCGAAGGGCTGCTGCTGCTCACCGATTGCGGACGGCTCCAGCAGCGCCTCACCGATCCGGCCTGGGGCCACTGGCGGCGGTATTGGGTGCAGGTGGAAGGGGAGGCAGCGGCCAGACCCGAAGCGCTGGAGAGCCTGGGCCGGGGACTGATGATCCAGGGTCGGCGAACGCTGCCGGCCAGGGCCCACGTGCTGGACGATCCTGGCCTGCCGCCACGGACCCCGCCGATCCGCCATCGCCTGCAGGTACCGACCAGCTGGCTGGAAATCGAGCTGCGGGAAGGCCGCAACCGCCAGGTGCGACGCATGACCGCCTCCGTGGGCCTACCGACCCTGCGCCTGCTTCGGGTGGCCATCGATCTGATGGATGACCTCCCTCCCCTGAACCTGGCGGGGCTGGAGCCGGGTCAGTGGCGAGGCGTGAGCGACCCGGAGGCGGAGCGGCTGGAGGCCGTGCTGCGCCGCGGCCGCAGATCCGGTCGCGGCGGCCGCGCCGGCGGCGGAAAGGGGGGCAGGGAGGGCGGCTGGGGATAGGGAGGCTTGGACACCGTGAGGTCGACGGGGTGCGGATCGGGGCGCTGATTCGTGCGGGGTTCGCGGCAGTGTTCGTGGCAATGCCCGGAGAACTGCGCCAGGGAACGCTGGTCGAGGGTGGCAGGGCGGCCGTGCGTTGCCGAGGAGACGATTCCCAGGAGCGTGTCAGCGGAACACCGATCCGGTGCACTGATGGCCACGGAATGGGAGTGGCGCCAGGGGGATGCCAGAGGTGCTCTGACCAGGCTTCGGCGAACCGAACAGGGAAGCGCTGAGCGCGATGGAGCAGGGGACTGGAACATCGCCATCCCCCACCGTCAGGAGATCGCGCCACGATTGTGGCGGTGGGGGATCGCAGGACGATCCTGGCTGTGGCATCCGGGCGACCACCAGGAACCTGCCCCCGGCGCCAGTGCCAAGGCAGCCGCAGACGGCAAAAGGCCAGGCTCCGAATCTCAGCCCAGCACCTGCTGGAGCTCCCGCACGGTCTGGAGCTGGCCGTAATAAAAATTGGCTCGCGATCGGCGATCAGGATCCTCGAGGCTGTCGAGGGCATCGAAGCCGATGCTCTGCCAGAGCTCATGGCCGCAGGCCCGGTTCACCTCCTCGATCGCCTCCTGCTCCAGGTGGCTCAGCCGCCGCTGAAGGTTCTTGATCTGGGCAACCGACATTCTGAAGCCATCGCAATGGTTCAAGTGTACTGATCCTCCAGGGGAATCGCTCTGCAGGCGGGAACCCACCGCCGTCTCCGGGAGTGCGCCAGGCCCAGCGCAACGTCGTCGGAGCACAACGTCGCCTGCCAACATCCCAGCTGCGCAAGGTCGCAGCCCAGGGGCGCCCAGGCACGGTCTCCCTGGCGCACATCCCCGAACCACACAACCAGGCAGGCGCCGGCAGAACCGCTCGCTCGCCAGCAGCTCTCGAAAGACCCTCACCCCGTCATCCAGGCTTCGGCGAACCAGCGCCTGGTCAGGGCGAGACAAGCCTGGGCACCAGCGTCAGCGGGGACGGAACGCACCGATGGTCAGGCGAGAGCAGGACGCGGACGGCCGATGACTCCGATCAGAACGGCAGTTTCTTTTTGGCATCCTTGTCGAGATCAGCCTCGAGCTCCCGCAGCCGACGCAGGATCGTGTCGTAATACTCCTTGAGGTAGTCCTCGAGCGTGGTGGTCTCGGCAGGATCGAGCCCGAAGGCTTCATAGCTGGCGTCCATCGGGGCATCCAGGCGGACGCCTCCGCCGGTGACCTCGGCAAAGGCAAGGCGCTCGGCCACATTCACGCCGGGCTCGAAGAAGGCGGCCAGCGACTGCATCAGCCTGATCAGGAAGGGCTGCACCCGGTAGCTGCGGGCGTTCCGCCCGCTGTACTTCTCACACAGCTGGGTGACCTCGGAGGTGGTCCAGGCCCGTGGGCCCACCACAGGGAACGACTGACGCACCGTCTCCGGGCGCTCCAGGGCCGCCACGGCGAAACGGGCCACATCCTGGGTGTTCATGTAGGCGATCGGCGTGGGGCTGCCACTGACCCAGACGGTCTGGTTCTCCAGCACCGGAATCGCGAACTGACCGATCACCCCCTGCATGAAGGCCACGCCCTTGAGGATCGTGTAATCGAGCGGTGAGGCCTGCAACAGCTCCTCGATGCAGACCTTGATGTCCATCAGCGGCACATCGCGATGCTTCTCGGCGTTGAGCAGGGAGAGAAAGACGAACCGCTTCAGGCCCTCGCGGCCACAGGCATCGAGCAGGTTGAGGGTTCCCTGCCAGTCGATCGTGTAGATGCTTTCACTGTCCGACGGCCTGGCGGTGGCCGCATCGATCACGGCGTCCTGGCCCTCGAGGGCGTAGTCGAGGCTGGCCGGTTCGAGCAGGTCACCGCGGGTGAGCTCACAGCCCCACTCCTGCAGGAAGGCAGCCTTGCGGGGCGAACGCACAACGCAGCGCACCTGATGGCCTTGATCCAGAGCTCGGCGAGCGATCTGGCGGCCGAGGGTGCCCGTTCCACCGACAACCAGAACTTTCATTTACGAGTGTTAAGGAGTGACTGAGCCTAAACGGCCGGGGATAGGGACGTGATGGTCGGCCTGGTCGACGTCTCAGGACGCCGGATCCAGCCCAGGGATCGAGCGGCGGGGGGCTGAACAGCCCTCAGGGGCCTGGGCAGCGGATCGCCACCAGCACGACAGGGTGAACAAGCCCTCTCCTGCGCCATGGGAAGAGGCGACGCCTGGAGAGCCGGGCCCTGCAACCAGGCAGAAGTCTCCTGCAGCTCAGCGGAGTTCATAACGGTACCGCCGAAGATCGAGCCCCCAGAGTGGTCAGGGCCTGGCAACAGAGCGATGCCGCGGCGCCGATCCACGACCTGGACCATGAACGATCACAGGCATCGATCAGGACCCGGATGGGATCCACCGATCGCCGCGTGGATCACCGACGACTCCAGCGGCCGATCCGCCGATGACAGGCCTCAGGCGGGGCATCAACGCCTCAGGCCTTGGGCCTGGCAAGGAATTCAGTCGCCCTGAACCTTCAGAAGCAAGGCACCACCGACGAGACCGACAGGGATCAGAACCCAGAACACGGCAGCGATCCCGAAGATTTCAGAGGCCATGGCCCTAGCGGTGAAAGGGAGTACCTGTTTAGCGTGCCAACGTCACCTTCCGGGGCTTCGCAGGCTCAGCTGATACGGCTCGCCACGGCAAGCAGCTCGGCCCATGGGGCCTCCGTGCGCACCTGGCCAGGCATCACGCCGCTGACACAGGCACGATGTCCCGCCTGCTCCAGGGCCGCCACCAACGCCCGCAACGGTGGCGGACCACCGCCCAGCACGCGGCCGATCGCATCGGTGGGCCAGCAGCGGGGGGTCCAGCCGTCATCGGCGACGAGGGCCCGCAGCAGGCGCTCTCCCTCCGGTCCGGCCAGCTGGCGCTGCTGCTGAACCGCCAGCATCGCCGTCAGGGTCGGCGGATCCTGCAGCGGACCGATCCAGAGCGGGCCGCTGATCGCCAGCGGCCAGGAGCCAACCTCCAGGGTGTCGCCGCAACCGGCTGCGCAGGCCTGCCACGGTCGCAGGCTCCGCAACGACTGCTGCTGCTGATCGCCGCAGCGATGGCAATGGGCCACCAGGCCCAGCCGCTCCTCCTCCCGGCCCACCGGCCGCCGCCGCACGCGAACGGCCGTGCGGAAGGTGCGACCTTCGCTGAAGCTGAACAGGGGCGTGAGCCCCCGGCCGGCACTCCAGGCCGCACGGGCCAGCACCCCCAGTTGCAGGCGCAGCGCCAGCTCCCAGCTGGCGGGGTGGGCCCGGGCCGCTGCCCCAAGTCGCCGGATCGCCGCCGCCCGGTCGTGGCCGGTGGGGGAGCGGCCATCGGTGCTGGCCAGCACCAGGACACCGTCCAGGGCCACAGCCTCCAGGGCCAGAGGCACCAGCGCCATCGGTGACCCGAAGGCATCGAGATCGACGAGGGTGAATCGCTCCTGGCGGGCCATGCAGCCGGCGAGCAGCTTCTGGGCCCGCAGGGCGGTGATCCGCAGGATGGGCGCCGGGCTGTCGGCGCACGGCTTGGACAATGACTGCAGATTGCGACGCAGCAGCGGCAGACGATCGGGATCAGCGTCATTGACCCAGAGCGCCGTGGCCCCGGCCTCCCGAAGCCAGCGGCAGGAGCGGATGCCACAGCCGGCCATGGCATCGAGCACCGACAACGGCGCCTCCGCTGCCAGCACGGCGCCGAGCAGCACCCCGAGATCGCGGGAGGGACGCGATTCGGGCCGGAAGAAACCGTTGCCAGGCGCCACCGCCACCAGCCCCTCCCTCCACAGCGGCGCCTCGCCGGCGGCGTTGCCCTCCTGCCAGAGTTCGCTGCTTGCCACCGGCGCTCCGTGCCCAGCCCCTTCCAGCCTGCCTCCCGGGAGGGAACCACCAACGCCGGCGCGGACTGGGGCGAGCATGCCGTCTGGAGCTGGGGGCCCTGGCCATGCCATTGGCGTCGTCTCGGATCCCCCGAGGCTCCGCCACTGGTGCTGATCCATGGCTTCGGCAGCGGCAGCGGTCACTGGCGTCACAACGCCATCCCCCTGGCCGAAGCGGGCTGGTGCGTGTTCGCCCTCGATCTGATCGGCTTCGGGGCCTCGAGCCAACCGGGCGGTCGCCTCGACAACCGTCTCTGGGCGAGGCAGCTGGATCGCTTCCTGGCGGAGGTGGTGCAGCAACCGGCCGTGCTCGTCGGCCATTCCCTCGGCGGGCTGGTGGTGCTCAGCTGTGCGGTCTTCTTTCCGCGGCTGGTGCGCGCGGTGGTCGCGGCGCCCCTGCCCGATCCCACCCTGCTGATGCCGGTGCCCCGGAGGCGTCCACCCTGGCGGCGGCGGCTGCAGCGCTGGCTGGTGCAGGGACTGTGCCGGCTGCTGCCCCTGGAGCTTCTGGTACCCCTGCTGGCCCATTCGCCCCTGCTCGATCTGGGCATCCAGTCGGCCTATACCGCAGCGGTGATCGGCGATCGGGACCTGCATCGGCTGATCTCCCGACCGGCCCGCCGCGCCACCGCCGCCCGCAGCCTGCGGGCGATGAGCATCGGCATGGCGCTGCGTCCACGGGCCGCCACCGCTCCGGAGCTGCTGCAGCGCCTGCAGCAGCCGCTGCTCCTGATCTGGGGGGAGCGTGACCGGCTGGTGCCGCTGCGCGTTGCCGAATCGATCCGGCAACTGCGTCCGGACACCCCTGTGGCGGTGTTGTCACACCTCGGCCACTGCCCCCACGATGAGCAGCCGGATCCCTTCCATCGGGTGCTGATCCCATGGCTGGCCTCACTCCCCGCGGACAGAGCCGGGGCCGCCACGTAACTTGGGGGCACGATCCCCGGGACGCCGCCTGACGGTGGGTCCGATCTCCGTCGCATGAAGCACACCCTCTCGGTGCTGGTGGAAGACGAATCCGGCGCCCTCAGCCGGATCTCAGGTCTGTTCGCCCGCCGTGGTTTCAACATCGAGAGCCTGGCTGTCGGCCCGGCGGAGCAGAAAGGCGTCTCGCGCCTGACGATGGTGGTCGCAGGAGACGATCACACCCTGAACCAGATGACCAAGCAGCTCAGCAAGCTGGTCAATGTGCTCAATGTGATCGACCTGTCGCTGGTGCCCTCGGTGGAGCGCGAGCTGATGCTGCTGAAGGTGAAGGCCCCGGCCGAGAACCGAAGCGCTATCCTCGATCTGGTGCAGGTATTTCGGGCCAAGGTGGTGGATGTGGCCGATGACGCGCTGACCCTTGAAGTGGTCGGGGATCCCGGCAAGCTGGTGGCCCTGGAACGGGTGCTCGAGTCATTCGGAATTCTCGAGATCGCCCGCACCGGTCGGGTGGCCCTGGAACGCGCCTCCGGCGTGAACACCGAATTCCTCAAGGCCGCAGCCTCCGGCACCCGGGTCCCGGCCTGAGCCAGACCCTGCCCAGCCCCTGCCTGGTGACCAGCGGTTGAACAGCCACCGGTTGAAAAGCAACCGGTGGCGGCGTCACAGGGAACGGCGCACCGGTTGCGGAGGCACCGGTTATGGCGCCAGTGACCTCGGAGCGACGCACCGCCGAGGGCTCCGAAGAGCCCCGCAAGACTCCTGCCTGGCGGGGCGATCGCCCTTCATCGGCCAGCGCTGGGACGGAGGGCCGGCCTCGGGCTCAGCCATCAGGGTCGAGGGGCGGCAGGCGCCTGGCCCTGATCGATCAGGGTGGCCTTGAGGATCCGATCACCCTGCTGGATCCGATCCACCACCTCCATGCCGTTCACCACCCGGCCGAAGACGGCGTAGCGGCCATCCAGCTCGGGGAGCGACTGGAGAGCGATGTAGAACTGGGCGCTGGCCGAATCCGGGGACTGGGAGCGCGCCATCGCCAGGGCACCGCGCTCGTGACTGAGCTGCAGCTGACGCAGCTGGGAGGGTGCCGCCAACTGCATGCCATAGCGGGGCACAGACTCCGAGCTGAGCTTGAGCTCGAGCGGGATGGAGCGCGCCCTGCCCGTGGCCGGATCAACGAAATCTCCCTGGCCGTAGGCGGTGGCTGGCACGGTCGGATCAACGCTGGTCGGATCGCCCCCCTGCACCACGAAGGGCACCGGTTCGCGCACCACCCGGTGGAAGGCGGTGCCGTTGTAGACGCCGCGTCGGACCAGATCGAGGAAATTACCGGCAGTGAGCGGGGCCGCAGCGCCATCGAGGCGCAGCTCGATGCTGCCGCGGGTGGTCTCCAGCCGGATCAGGGCCTGACCCTGGAGGCACGGGGCCAGACCCGCGGCTCCGCAACCGACCGCCTGGGGCGCCTGTTCCGCAGCGCAGGCACTCAACAGAAATGGACCGGAAAAGACCAGCAGACCGAGGAACCCTCGGAGCAGCCATCGCTTCAGCAGCATCGGAAACAAGGTGCAGGACGACAAGGCAGAAACGGCCTGGAGCGGCATCAGCGACCAGCCTCAGACCCCATCGAGGGGAACGCCGAGAAAGCGGGCCAGCTGGGCGCCTTCCAGCTCCAGCTGAGCCAGGGGCATCGGCTCGCCGACCCGGGTGAGGGGGAGATCGCGACGGCCCTGCAGACGCAGGGACAACCGACGCCGGGGGCTGAGACCATCGCGGACTTCGACTTTCACCGCCTGGACATCGCGCAGGGGCAGCACCACCTCGATCACCTGGCGGAAGCCGCGTCGGCTGATCGTCACCTGACCCGAAGCCTTGTCGAAACGGTTCTGGCCGGCCCCGAGATCGATGCCGATCACCAGCCAGAGGTAGGTGCACAGCGCCATGGCCGCCAGGCCGTAGAGGCCCATCACCAGGCCCTGGGGCACCCAGATCAGTTCAGCCGGATGGCCGATCGGCAGCAGATCGATGCCGAAATAGCTGGAAGCGCTGGTGAGCACAAAGCCGAGGCCACCCGTGGTGACGAGGGAGGCCACCAGGATGTTGGAGAGCCGGCGCGAGCCGAGCACGGCCTGCTCAAGCAACTGGGAGGCCTCTGGGGTCCGGCTGGAGGCCTGGGACGGCGAAGCGGAACGCGGCGATGCCATCAAGGGGCCATCAGACAATGGCAGCCATCCTGACCTGTGCCGGCGGCCATCGGCACCTCCGGGTGCACGTCGCCAGGGAATCAGGGCTCCAGAGGGATGGATGGCGGCCAGGCAACGGTCGGCAAAAACGTTGGGGGGACAGGGTTGTCACTGCGGATGTCAGCCCGTTGCGACCGGGCTCGCGGTGCCGTCGAACGTTGTTACCATCGCCCGGTATCCACAGCTCGCGGGTTTTCCGCACAGTTCCCACCCATGACGATCGCTGCAGGGCGCGCGCCTTCAGCTCGGGGATGGTTCGACGTCCTCGATGACTGGCTCAAGCGCGACCGCTTCGTTTTTGTCGGCTGGTCCGGCCTGCTCCTGTTCCCCACCGCCTATCTGGCGTTGGGTGGCTGGCTCACCGGCACCACCTTCGTCACCTCCTGGTACACCCACGGCATTGCCAGCTCCTACCTCGAGGGCTGCAACTTCCTCACCGCTGCGGTGAGCAGCCCCGCCGATGCGATGGGCCACTCCCTGCTCCTGCTCTGGGGCCCGGAAGCTCAGGGTGATTTCGTGCGCTGGTGCCAACTCGGCGGCCTCTGGACCTTCGTGGCCCTGCACGGCGCCTTCTCCCTGATCGGCTTCATGCTCCGTCAGTTCGAGATCGCCCGCCTCGTCGGCATCCGTCCTTACAACGCCATCGCCTTCTCCGGCCCGATTGCGGTGTTCGTCAGTGTCTTCCTGATGTACCCCCTCGGCCAGAGCAGCTGGTTCTTCGCTCCCTCCTTCGGGGTGGCTGCGATCTTCCGCTTCCTGCTCTTCCTCCAGGGCTTCCACAACTGGACCCTGAACCCCTTCCACATGATGGGTGTGGCCGGCATTCTCGGCGGTGCTCTCCTCTGCGCCATCCATGGCGCCACCGTGGAGAACACCCTGTTCGAGGACTCCGAGCAGGCGAACACCTTCAAGGCGTTCGAACCGACTCAGGAAGAGGAGACCTATTCGATGGTCACCGCCAACCGCTTCTGGAGCCAGATCTTCGGGATCGCCTTCTCCAACAAGCGCTGGCTGCACTTCTTCATGCTGTTCGTGCCGGTGATGGGTCTGTGGACCAGCAGCATCGGCATCATCGGCCTTGCCCTCAACCTGCGCGCCTACGACTTCGTGTCGCAGGAGATCCGCGCCGCTGAGGACCCCGAATTCGAGACCTTCTACACGAAGAACATCCTTCTGAATGAGGGTCTGCGTGCCTGGATGGCACCGGCTGACCAGCCGCACGAAAACTTCGTCTTTCCTGAAGAGGTTCTGCCCCGCGGCAACGCCCTCTGATTCCAGGGTTTCGATCGCCTGGAAGGGGGCCCGTCAGGGTTCCCTTTTTTTATGGTCGGCGATGGGGCCTGGTTTTGGCCCTGGCTTCAAACACCGCAGCGCAGGTGCTCAAACAGGTGTCCGCCGGCGCTGCCCTGCTCAAGTCTGCGGCAGTCCTGACGCGGCAACACCAGCGGGCTGGTGCCGTGGGCGTTGATCAGCCAGAGGTCAAAGCGGCCGCTCAGGCCAGCAAGGGCGGCCAGGCCAGGAGGCGTGGCATGGCCGTCGCCGATCAACAGCAGCCAGCGGGGATCCATCCCACCCCTCCGCCAGCGTCCCGGAGGGCTGCCATGCCCATGCCAGGCAACGCTCAGAGCCTCGTAACCGACCAGCGGCCTGCCCGCGTTCACGACGCGCTCGTTGAAGGCCAGCACGATCGGCTCCCTTGAATCGGCCGCCACCTTGATCATCAGCAGTTCGGGGTTGTAGCTGGCCGGTAGGGCCACTCCAGCCGCCACGCCGAAGCTGCAGAGCAGGCTGCAGCTCATCAGCACAACGACCAGCCGCTGCCGGCCCCGCCCCCAGGCCTGGTCGCAGGCCACGGCCAGCAGTGCCAGCACCCCCGGCAGGTACAGGAAGCCGTAGCGGAGGGCTCGGCTCATGTCCTTGCCGGTGAGCCCCGAGAAGACCAGCAGCCCGAGCGCGCTGCAGAGGGTGAACAGCAGCGGCAGGGAGGGCGGCCGCCGGGCGCCGTGCAGAAGGACCCCAAGGCTGATCAGGCCGATCAGGGTGCCGAGGCCCGCCAGGGCGATGAACAGCAGCTGCCAGCCGGCACTGAAGGTGGTGCCGGGAGCCAGCACACCGCAGAGCGCCGTGAGCAGCATCTTCAGCACGATCAGCAGCCATTCCAGCGGCTGCTGGCGGTCGAAATTCAGCCAGGTGGTGTGATCGACAGCGCCGCCACTGCCTTTCACCAGCAGCCAGAGCCCAGCCAGCAGCAGCGAGGTCATGGGGGGCACCAGGCTGTGCAGCCTGGTGCCCCGGGCCAGCCGGGTTCGCCACGCCAGCAGGGCGAGGCAGAGCAGCTGGGCGGCGATGCTCACCACCACCAGATGGTGGCTGAGGACCCCGAGCAGGTTGGCGCTGATCCAACCCAGGGCCGGCCAGAGGCCGAGGCTGCGGCCTTGTTGCAGCTCCCGCCAGCTGCAGGCCAGGCCCCAGAAGGCTGCGCACACGCAGGCCATCGCCAGGGCATAGTGGCGGGCCTCGAGCCCCATCGAGACCGCCAACGGCGAGATGGCGATCCAGAGTCCCCCCAGCCGGGCGGCCCGGCGGCTGCCGGTGGCCACCAGGATCGCCTGGTGCAGCAGCGGCACTGCGAGGCTGCCGAGCAGCACCGCCGGCCAGCGGCTGCTCAGCGGCGTCAGCACGGTGCCATCAGCCTGCAGCAGGTGCCCTGCAAGGGCGGTGATCGCAAAGTGCAGCGGCGGGTGATTGTCCTCCCGGTGCAGGGCCGCAAGCCCTGCGAACCAGGGGTTGGCGTGCTCGATGCGCAGGGCCGCCAGAAACTGCTCCAGCGGCACCAGGGTGTTGATCGGCGTCTGCCAGCTGCTGTGGCCGCTGCTGAAAATGGCGCTGGCGGCCTCGTCCACCCACACGGGCCTCAGCAGGGCGCCCAGCAGCCGCAGACCGGTGGCGATCAGCAGGATGAGAACCAAGGCGTTCACCGGCAGGCCCCGTTGGTTCAACCATCCAACC
The DNA here is from genome assembly GCA_903921295.1 of uncultured cyanobacterium. Classification (GTDB taxonomy): domain Bacteria; phylum Cyanobacteriota; class Cyanobacteriia; order PCC-6307; family Cyanobiaceae; genus CAIXOZ01. The sequence goes on from CAIXOZ010000076.1 coordinate 28,217, forward strand.
TGAGGGTGGCGCCCCTAGGATCAGCGCGTTCTGTCAGCAGTGACGTGGTTGGAAGCTTGCTTCCGGCCGCAGGCGTCGCCGGCTGGCGTTATCCCCCACAGGAGGAGGTGCCCGTGAGTTCCAGTTGTTCGATGCAGGGTCTGCTGATCGCGGAGAACGCCGGCTGATTGCGGCGCCTGATCCCTGATCAAACGGTTCCGTGACAGTTGCGGACCCGGCGAGAGCC